>JAAUTM010000306.1 GCA_012031455.1 Phycisphaerales bacterium | reverse complement strand
GCCCCCGCCCCCGGGGAGTGCTGACGATCAGGCATCAACTCCGCCAAGCGATGAAGCAAAGGCTCGGATTCAGAGGCAATAGCAGCCACCCCACTCGATGGTGCAGCTCCGTCGGTGGATGCTGCCGGTGAACGTTCCATCGTCGGCATGTGGAGTAATGTCACCCCCAAGTGGTACGAACGTTACCAGTTCAATCAGGACGGGACTTTCATTCACGCCAACTGTCGGCCGGCTATGACCTGCCATCAACACCGGAACGTGGGAAATCCGCAACCAGTTTATTGTGATCACCACCAAGGCTTACACCTACAAACACATTGGTGCCAAGTCGGTGGATAGTCGCCTGCTCACCGGCCCGGATGTGGGCATCCTGCGCATGACATGGGTTGGCGATGATCTGCACCTGGCTGGCACTGTCTGGCGCCGTGGCCGTGAAGCGCTGGACATGACCTTCATCAGGGGGAACTTCCCCGACATGTCCATCATCCCCCCGCCACGGGAGTGGTGAGTGGTGGTGATTCGGTTGGTCGGTTACTCGGTGAATCGGTTGGTTTGGTTGTTATGCGATGCATAGCGCAACGATTGTGTGCCACTGGCAGCTTGTCTGCCAGTGTGAATATGGCATATGAAAAGTACTGCCAACCCGTTATCAGTGGCATCCTGCACCTGAATCCAAGCGGCTGTAAGGCACCCGATCTCAGGCACAGCGATTGCACCATTCACTTACAGTAGGCTCTGTCGCAAAATGCCTTGTACGATGCGAGCCGCGACCGTAAGGGAGCGGTTCTGGTATCGAAAGCGTTCATTCGATTCCCCGCTCCCTTACGGTCGCGGGCTCGTTTTGAAACAGAACCTAATGTGATACGCTGTGACGATCCGTCTTACCCTGCGCTGAGTAATTCCATGGTATCTGCTCCCCCTATCCAACTGGTGGTTTTCGACTTAGGCGGAGTCCTCATCCGCATTGCCTCCGGCTGGGAGGAAGCCTGCGAACGGGCGGGTCACGACCCTGCCGAATTTGTACAGATGACCAAACCCTCCAAACCGGGCATTGAACTCGATCTTCAGGACCTTTGGAAAGCCCACGATACCGGCAAAATGTCCAGCCCTGAAGTTTATGCTCAGGCTGGCAAACTGCTGGACATTGCGCCCGACATCATTCGTAAGGTTTTTGCCGCATGGTTGATCGGGCCTTACCCCGGCGTACCTGAACTACTTACCGAACTGCAATCCCGACAAATCAATACTGCCTGCCTGTCCAACACCAATCCGCATCACTGGCAAATCGTCAACACCCCCGATGGACCGGCAACCCTGCCACTGGATCGGCTGACCCATCGTTTTGCCAGTCAGCTCATTGGTTACGCCAACCTGCCCCGGCCGCTTTCGCTTATGTCGAAGCTCAAACCGGGTGTTCCACGTGAGCAAATACTTTTTTTGATGATCTGCAACCCAACCTAGTGGGCTGCCCAGCGGCGTGGTTGGAAAACCGTCCCCATCGACCCGGCTGGCGACCCTGTGACCACCATCCGTGCTTCCCTGGCCGCTCATGGTCTGCTCTGATTCTCCCCTGCTGCTGTATGCAATACTTCTGTGTTTGGTGAAACGTGATTCCATCCCACCGACTTGTGAAGGGCATCCAATCACCTTCAACCTTGGGCTGATTGCAAACTCGACTGCTTGAACCTATGCTCTTGCTCTCTGCGGGAGCAAGCCTGCCCGGCTGGTCAGCGGTGATCGGCATGGTGTTTCAGGTACCCGGCAGATATGGTGATGGGTGTATGGTTTACGCCATCTATATTGCCTCCATCCTGGGTGCTATCGCCCTGATGTTGATGCTGCCCGCAAATCAGGCGTCAACCTCACAGTACCGTGCCCCCAACCGTGGGGTCGCTGGAAAGATCGGCGCCCTGCTGGGCTGTGCCACCCTCGGCGGACTGTGGCTGGCGCTCTACCCCCTGCTTCCAGCGGACCATGGTATTCCCGGCTCGGGCTGGGCCATGCTCTATTTTTACCTGTTCTCCAGTCTGGGCATTCTCAGTGCCGTCAAGGTCATCACCCATGCCAAGCCGGTTTACTCCGCACTTTGGTTTGTAATGGTGGTGCTCTCTTCAGCGGGGATCTTCCTGCTGCTTGAGGCTGAATTCATGGCCTTTGCCATGGTCATCATCTATGGCGGAGCCATCCTGGTCACTTATGTCTTTGTCATCATGCTGGCCACCCAGACACCTGCCGAAGCCACCCAATTTGAGTTGAATAAAGCTGCTACAACTGCTGCTGAATCTGCTTCGTCCTCTGACACAGCCAGCGGGAGCAAATTCAACCTTGAACCAGCTCTGGCCTGTGTTTCGGGCTTTTTGCTGCTGGCCGTGCTGCTTTCGGTTCATTTTCAGCCGATGCAGCCCAATCGCAGTGAGTACGCCCGTGGCTGGAGCGATGATAAAATCGCCGGGCAAGTGCTCACCCAGCGCCCTTTGCAACGCTTGCAGGAAATGGAACGCACCAAGGCTGAGCAATCGGCAGAGGAACCACCCCTGCTTGCGGCGATGTCAAATCCCACAGCCGTTCGCAACGTGGAGCGAATCGGGCTTGATCTTTTCCGTGCCCATCCGCTGGGCCTGGAACTTGCAGGTGTGATCCTGCTGGTCAGCCTGGTAGGTGCGGTGGTGATCGCCCGCATGAAAGTGGAAACGGAGCAGGAATCCGGATGATCCGTTAAACGGTGACTCGGTGACTCGGACGGAATTGTATTTTGCTTACCGATTAACCGACCCACCGACCAACCGATTAACCGCCGAACCGACTCACCGATTAACCTCCGAACCGACTCACCAGCCAATGAACTAACCATGAACCCCGATCTAGCCTCTATCACGCTCAGTCACTTCCTCCTTCTGGGGGCGGTGCTGTTTTGTCTGGGCATGGTGGGTTTTGTGACCCGCCGAAACATGATCATCATGTTCCTCTGCACGGAAATGATGTTTCAGGGAGTGGTGGTTTCCCTGGTGGCCTTTGCCAGATTCCATGGGAACATCACCGGCCAGACTTTCGTGATCTTCGTCCTCACCATCGCCGCAGCCGAGGCCGCTTTGGCCCTGGGCCTGGTGGTGTATATGTTCCGTCGCCGTCGCACCCTCGATGTCATGGCCTGGGCGGACTTAAAAGGATGATCAACCCAGCTACCAGCCACCAGCATAGAGTCACCGGATTCAGCGCATGATCGAAGCAGCCAAACTCATCCCGTGGGTACCCGCGTTGGGGGCCGTGTTATGCGGCCTGTGCGCTACTCGTAAATCCCTGCGCAACCTCGCCGGTCCCATTGCCGTGCTGGCCATTCTCAGTGCCTTTGTTCTGAGCATCTTCACCAGCATGGGCCTTCATGAATTACATGGCTCGATCACGGTTCGTCTCTGGTCATGGATTCACTCCGGCGGACTTGTCGCCGACTTCGCCTACCTCATCGACCCGCTCACCATCATCATGCTCTTCGTGGTCACCGGGGTTGGCACCCTTGTCACCATCTACGCCACCGGGTACATGGCTGGCGACAAAGGCTATGCCCCGGTTCTTTGCCTTTGTCTGCCTGTTCATCTTCGCCATGACCAATCTGGTGTTGGCCGACAACCTGGTGCTTCTTTACC
>JAAUTM010000305.1 GCA_012031455.1 Phycisphaerales bacterium | reverse complement strand
CTGGTTTCGCGCTGGCCACGAGCCTGCTCACGCTGCTGTCGATGCTGAAAATTTGGAGCTACGGGTTCTGGTCGCCTGCACAGGGACGGCACGTTACGGAACCAGCGCATCGCCCTAAAGTGGCTGGGGGCATGACCGCCATTACGCTGCTGGTGGTCGTCGCTTTATCGATGGGTTTGTTTGCACAGAACTGGCTGAACCTGTGCACGGTGGCAGCACGTGGCATTGTGGACCCCAAACCCTACATCGCAGCCGTGCTCGGGCATGAATCGCTGGTGGACGCGAGTAAACACTGAACATGATCCATGATCCATCATTGACCGGATAAACCAAGGACCAATCAATGTCCCTCTTCCTTCTCAACATCTTGCTGGCGGCGATCTGGATGTTCCTTTGGGGTTCGTTCGATTTGTACACCCTGTTGGCCGGGTTGGTGATAGGGTTCCTGCTGCTGGTCATCGCCAGCCGCATGGTTTTCGATCAGCCCTATGGCAGGCGACTGGCGATGCTTATTTCGTTCCTGGGTTACTTCCTCAAAATCCTCGTGAAATCCAACTGGGTTGTCGCCAAGGTCGTCATGAAACCCGGCCCCATTGCCGGGAAGTATTTCCACCCCAGGCTGATGCGCTACGATGTGCAGGGTATGACCGATGTGCAGATCACCACCCTGGCTACGCTCATCACGCTTACCCCCGGCACGCTGTCGATGGATGTATCCCCCGTAAAAAATATTTGTATGTGCATGGGATGTTCGGGCTGGATCGTGAGGCTGCTATTGCTGACCTGGACGAACTGCGTCACCGCATGATGCGCGAGGTGTTTCAATGAACCTTTTGGCAAACATCACCCAACTCAATGGGGTGGACCCCGCGGCTACGCCAAGTTTGATTGAACAGTGGGCCCAATGGTCCGCCAGTGCGGTGGACATGCTGGCTTGGGTGGGCATGATCGTTATTGGTTTTGGGGCGCTGGTTTGCATTTACCGTATTGCTGTGGGGCCTCACCTTGCCGACCGCGCCATCGGGGCCGATACTCTATCGACCTACCTGATCGGGCTGGTGCTGCTGCTGACGATGGTGCTGGGTGACCTGGCTTTCTTTGACGGGGTGTTGGTGCTGGCGCTTTTGGGCTTCGCCGGAACTGTGGCCATGGCCCAGTACCTGGCACGGCAAAAACAGTCGCGTCAACCTATCGAGGAGCCACACCCATGATCGAACTGGTCCTCAATGTATTGACCTTGATTTTCCTGGCGGTGGGTCTGTTTTTCATGGCTGTGGGTGCCATCGGGCTTTACCGTCTGCCTGACCTATACAACCGCATGCATGCCACCAGCAAATGCGTCACGCTTGGTGTGGCAGGGATGCTTCTCGCCGCCGCGATGCAGGTGGTGCAGAACCCGGAGGTCAACCCGATTCATGTAATGACCAAGGTGGTGCTGCTGATTGTGTTTTTCTTCATCGCCATGCCGGTGGGGGCGCACCTTTTGAGCAAGGCCGCGCACGAGGACGGCGCCCCGCTGGAATGCCAGCACCATGGGCGATGAAACTCAAGGATGACCGCCAAGGGTGAGTATGTCATGGAATCAGACACGCACCGTGTCGGTGTGGGTCAATCGCGCAGCGCATCTTTTCGATATATTCGAAGTTCGAGACTCGAAATCCTTCACCGGCCTTCGATCAGGCGCAATCCCAGAAAATCAGAGAGTTCAGGCACAGCTTTCACCTTGTCGATGACAGCTTGTACATCGTATTCCAGACGAACAAATTCAAAGCGATCATCCGTGAGGATGCCGTAGGCAGCGCGGGGATCACGATCACGTGGCTGACCGACGGAACCGGGGTTGATGACGCATTTTCCCCGGTCGTTGAAAGTGTATGACCCGCCCAGATCCTGCGGGGGGTAGAAATCAGGCTCGTCAGTAAACACCCCTGCGATGTGCGTGTGCCCCACGAAACACACCCTTTCAAAGCGGTCAAAAATCTGCTGCATCTTGGTCGGTGCGGTCACCACATCATCGGGGAAGATGTATTCATTGATCGGTCGGCGTGGCGAGGCGTGAACCCACAATGCGCCGCGCTGCCGCACACGCACTTTCAGGTTGCCCAGAAATTCGTAGCGTTTGCGAAGCTTGTCCGGTATTTTTTCCGCATCCAGTTGCCGACGTGTCCAGTAGGCGCTGGTCTCGGCACTGGCGTTGAAACTGGTCGGTTCATACAGCACTGCAAAATCATGGTTGCCCATGAGCGACCAACTGGCTCGCTCGATGACAATGTCCAGGCATTCGCAGGGGTTTGGGCCGTAGCCAAGAATGTCACCCAGACAGATGATTTCCGTGATGCCGCGTTTGTCGATGTCCGCCAGCACTGCACGCAGTGCTTCGAGGTTGCCGTGAATGTCACTGATGATGGCCGTGGGCATATGGGAAGTTTGCGGCTAAAAGGGGAAATGGTCAAGTGGGAAAAGAAGTGGTCAAGTGGCCAAGTGGTCAAGTGGTCAAGTGATTTTACATTTTGCAGTTCATTGATCGACCAATTCAGTAAATCACCCAATCGCCAAATCACTCAATCAACCGCGGGTTGCCACCCGCGGCTATGAAGAATGGTGGTTTTCTCTGTCTAGCCGCGGGTGGCAACCCGCGGTTCCAACTCGGCTTGGTTCTGACACTTGACCACTCGGCCACTTGACCACTTGACCACTTCCTCACTCGTTGTACGTCGCCTTCTTCACCGCTGCGACGATCTTGCCCGCATGGGGCAGCATTTCCTGTTCCAGGTTTCGGGCATACGGTGCAGCCACATCGTCCGCATTCACCCGGATCACCTGGTTGTCCAGATCGTCCATCGCTTTTTCATAAACCTGGCAGGCCACCTCACTGGCGACCGAGGCGAACGGCCAGCTTTGATCCACAATCACGCAATAACTCGTCTTGCGGATGCTCTTCACAATCGTGTCCATGTCCAACGGGCGAATGGTGCGCGGGTCGATGATTTCAACATCAATGCCCTCCGCCTCCAGCCGCTCAGCCGCTTCCATTGCAAAATGCACTGCTCTCCCAAATGCCACGATGGTGCAGTCGCTGCCTTCTTTTTTAATTTCTGCCTGTCCCAGCGGCAAGGTGAAATCAGGGTCCTCTTCCACCGTGGGTGGCGCCCATTTATCACCATGCAGGTATTTGGAAAAATCCTTGTCGCCACGGGCTACCCATGCCCAGCATGCGTTCGGATTCGAGGAAGAACACCGGGTCATCTTCCCGGATCGCCGTCTTGAGCAAACCCTTGGCATCGCGCGGTGTTGAGGGGATCGCCATTTTCAGCCCGGGCACGTTGGAGAATAATGCCTCGACACACCATGAATGCGTTGAGCCAAGCTGCCCGCCAGCACCGTTGTTGCCGCGAAATACAATCGGCACCTTGAACTGCCCGCCTGACATGTAAAGCATTTTCGGGGCGTTGTTGATGATCTGGTCCGCAGCCACCAGGCAGAACGACCAGCTCATGAACTCGATGATCGGACGCAGGCCGTACATCGCTGCCCCGATGCCCAATCCAGCAAAGCCCGTTTCGCTGATGGGCGTATCGACTACGCGCCGGGGTCCGAAACGCTCCAACATGCCTTGCGACACCTTGTAGGCCCCGTTGTAGT
>JAAUTM010000304.1 GCA_012031455.1 Phycisphaerales bacterium | reverse complement strand
CCTGTTCTCCTTGTTTGGACCCAGCCTCTCTACGACTCATCGGCTGGATCAGGTTGGGGGGAAAGGTCACTTCGGGAGCGACTCAGGTCTTCAATGGAGTGCCCCTCGGTCAGAGCAGCCAGCTTGGTAAAGTACGCTAGGGCTTCAACCACCTGGGAGACGCGACTGGTCAACCTAGGCCCATAACGAATCCAGTCGGCAACCGTGGTCACATTGGCCGGCTCCTCCGGCAATGGTACGCCCAGTTGCTGGGCAGCTTTCTGAAAACGCTCAGCGGCTGCCGTCAAGTGCTTAAACCGTTTCCCTCGGACAAATGGCCAAAAGAGTCTTGTCAGGAAAGACTGCTTAGAATGTTGCCTGATCAATGGCTCGCTGGAAGTGTGTCGTCGCCTGTCGCATCTTCCCTTGGTCAATGGCCCTGGACCGGGAAAAGACCTCCGCCCCCATGTCTTGGCGTACTTGCTCAACACGCTGTTCGAGTGCGTCAACTTCGTTCCGAAGCTGTACCACCGCCTGGAAGTTCGCATCTAACTCCTCTGATCGCTGCTGCAATTTGGCGTGTTCGGCCCTGAATTCCTTGTATCGCTCGTGGTCGTCCGATGTGGCAGTAGCCGCGAGCAATGACACGAGGTACTCTACAAGCCGAGTCTGGTATTCGCTCGCGCCAAGACGCAGAAGCACAGGGCGAGGACCCAGAGAATTAACTCTTGTCTCTACCACATCAACCGCCTTGTTGTTCTTGCTGGCGAACAAGACAGTCTTGCCTTGCCATGCTGCGTTGACAAAGATTGATGTCACCACTTGCGACTTGCCTGTTCCGGGGGGACCGGTGATGACCGTAAGCTGATTAGATAGAGCCTGCCTTACAGCCTGCCGTTGTTCACTATTCAGCGGCAGGACTTCGAGAAGGGGCTGCTGGTCAGCGGGCGGCGATTCAATGGTCTGCCTAGCTAGCCATGACCCAAGAGCAGTCGCGCGGTACTTGCTCTCCTCGACTGACTGCAACTTCCCGAGTTCAGATTCGAGACCCTTTGTGTACGGGGATCGCTCGGCCGCAACGAGGATTGCGCGGTTGTAAATGCCTTGCTGGCTCAGGTCAGCCAGTGCCGCGCCTTCGCTCAAGGCATAGGGGTCGATATCCGTCTTGCCAATCCCATACGGTTTGGTATTTCCCGCAGTCGTGCGAACAGCTCATCCAGGTCGGTTGCTCGCCAGCAGCATTGCCCAGTCCGAGCTCCTCGGCAAGCAGGATCGCCTCCTCCATCAAGCTCGTGACTCCTGCGTTTGACAGCGATCGCAGGGCTTGGAAGTTAATCTGTGGCAGATCATCTCCCAGAGTGGGCCTGGCGTACTTGCTGTCGACGTCCTGAAATGGGAAGAGCAAGATCGGCTCGACCTTGAGGCCCACCCAGTTTGACTTGCGCGAGCGGATCGAGTTGAGACGTACCGGATAGCCTAGAAAGATTGCCTGCCGGTTCTTGTCGCTCCGAACCCGTCGAAGGAGTTTCCGACCCCCTTCCGAGTCAAAAGGATCCATGCCCGTCTGATCGAACATCGGCAGGGATGCCAGCTCCACGTAGCCAGGCGGACCGTACATGGATGATGCGAACTCGCTCACGCCGCCCACGTCGTCATGGCTCAGACAGTCGAGGTAGTAACGGCATATCTTGGCAAGCGGAGTGTCCAGTCTATTGGGTTCTCGATTGTCAATACCTGATGAACCTTTCGGATACCAGCGGTACGCTTTGTCTTGCTGTACCCGTCCCTTGAGCCGCCCCCATAGTGCCGAATTCACGAGCTGCCTGTCGATGCCAAGCTGCGCAGCGATGTCCTTAGCCTTCTGTCCCGGCTTAGCTTGTATGGCGTTCAGAATGCGTTCGTCTAAGTTATTCATTGTTTGTCAATTCAATTTTTCATTTGTATCTCTCATTAACATAACGTATTCAAGTTGATGGACGTCATTTTCAGCAACCGAGGTTCATGACCTGACAAACCTTATGATCATAACGCATACCTGATCTCATGGAACTGATTGAATCGATGCTCATTCAATAACGATCCGCAGGTTCGGCCCTGGCGTATCATTGCCGTACCCCGGTATCGCCGTTAACATGCGGTTGGAGCCAACCCTGGGGCAGGAGATTACTTCATGACCACCGCCACCGACACACTGAGTACGGGAATCAACCCCCTGACCTCGGCTGACCCGCAACTCTGGCACCTGATTCAATCCGAACAGGAACGCCAGGAACACACCCTCGAACTCATTGCCAGCGAGAACCATGTATCCCCGGCGGTGATGGCCGCGGCTGGTTCATGCCTGACCAACAAGTATGCCGAGGGCTACCCCGGCGCTCGCTATTACCAGGCTTGCGGCTTTTATGACCAGATTGAAAACCTGGCCATTGACCGTGCCAAGCAGCTATTCGGCTGCCAGTTCGTCAATGTGCAACCGCATTCGGGTGCTCAGGCCAATGCTGCGGTGTTTCTGGCTTTGCTGGAACAGGGCGACACCTTCGCCTCGCTGGTGCTCTCGGATGGCGGGCATCTGTCGCATGGCATGAAGCTCAATTTCTCCGGCAAATACTTCAAGCCCATTCACTACCCGCTGATTTACGATCTGAAAAACCCCCGCTTCGAACAGATCGACTACGACGCAGCGGAAAAACTCTGCCTCCAGCACAAACCCAAAATGATTCTCTGCGGATACTCGGCTTACCCACGGGTGATCGACTTTGCACGGTTCCGCAATATCGCCGACCAGTGCGGGGCGCTGCTCATGGCTGACATCGCGCACATCGCCGGTCTCGTGGCCGCTGGCGTGCATCCTTCGCCCTTCCCCCATTGCCATGTGGTGACCACCACCACGCACAAAACTTTGCGTGGTCCGCGTGGCGGGATGATCATGACCAATGATGCCGACATCGCCAAAAAGATCGACAAGGCCGTGTTCCCCGGCATGCAGGGTGGACCGCTCATGCACATCATCGCCGCCAAGGCAGTGTGCTTTGGAGAAGACCTCAAACCTGAGTTCAAGGATTACGCCCAGCAAGTGGTGAAGAATGCCAAAGCACTGGCGGATGCATTGGCGGAAAAGGGTTATCGTCTGGTGTCCGGCGGCACGGACAATCACCTGATGCTTGTGGACCTGCGACCGCGTTCGGCTGACCTCACCGGAGCCGATGCTGCCCAGTGGCTGGAAAACGCAGGGATCATCTGCAACAAGAACGGCATCCCGCAGGACCCTCGCCCGCCCAAGCAAACCAGCGGTATTCGGCTGGGTACACCGGCCCTGACCACGCGTGGCATGCGTGAAGAAGACATGCGCGATGTAGCCGAACTCATCGACCGGGTGCTGGTGAGCAAGGGTGAAAAGCCCGTGGCTGAACGTGTCCGGAGAGATGTGGTGGAGTTGTGCAAAGAATACTCCATGCCGCATTGACATCACTGGTTGATGAAATTGGTAACCTTCTGCAAATGTCGCCCAGCCGCCCCCGGCTGGGTTTTTTATGCTGCTGCATCACTGACCATCGAATGCAACGGTGCCACATGAAAAAATACATGGCGCCGAAATTTTGGCGGAATTACTCAGAGCAAACGCAAGTACGAGCCGCGACCGTCAGGGAGGTCTGACTTAGGGGTGGATGCTGGTAAAAAAAACCGCTTAC
>JAAUTM010000303.1 GCA_012031455.1 Phycisphaerales bacterium | reverse complement strand
TCCACACCCATGACATCGAAGACAGCAAAGTTTTGTGGGCTTGATGCTTTCGATCTGGTGCTGTGCTTCGGGCTTTTGTATCACCTGGAAAATCCATTTGCAGCCGTGCGCAATCTGGCATCGCTGACCGCCCGTGCGCTGCTGATCGAAACCATGATAGCGCCCGGCGATGATGCCCTGGCTGTGCTCCTGGATGAATTCCGTGGTCAGGATCAGGGCCTGCGCCAACTGGCATTGATCCCCACCCAGACTTGTCTGGTGAAAATGCTCCACCGGGCAGGTTTTGCCCATGTGTATCAGGCCAGCCAATTGCCCGATCACCCGGACTACCGTGCATCCGGCGCGGAATACCAGAAACGTACCGTGCTCATTGCTCTGCGTAACACTTGTAACACCGTCAAGCTGTTGCCATGTGCGGACCATCGCATCCGCTGGGATGCGTGCTGGAAGAAAGCCTGAGTCACACTTGGCACAGTCAACCGCAGATAGCCAAAGATTATCTGCTTCGTTTCATCCTTGGACCCTGCCTGTGAGTTCACCCACCGCCTCCACCACCGCACCTACCACGCTGCCTCAGCGCTATCCTCATGCGCACCCCGCACGATTCATCAACCTTCCCACCGGCCTGCGCTGGTTTGTCGATACCGATGTGATGAGCCGAACCCTCGAACAGGGGCGACTACCCGAAACCGATGAATATCCGCTCCTGGCAAAGCTGCTTAAACCGGGGATGACCGTGCTGGATGTGGGTGCCCATCGCGGGCTGTTTGCCATGCACGCTCATCAGTGCGTTGCCCCCGGCGGGCGGGTCATCGCCTTCGAACCCTCGCCGCGCGAGCGCCATTATTTGCGTGTTCACCAGCGCATTAATCGCTGCCCGAGCATTCATATCGTCCCCTGTGCGGTGGCCAACCAGCCCGGCGAAATGATCCTGCACGTGTGCCTCAGCGGCGAGACCGGCTGCAACTCCCTGCGCCCCCCCATGGTCCATGATGCCACTTTGCCGGTGCCCGTCGCAGTCACCACGCTTGATGACGAAATAACTCGGCTGGGTCTATCTCGCGTCGATTTTGTCAAAATGGATATCGAAGGTGCCGAGCGGGATGCGCTCCGTGGTGCCATGAAACTGCTTGTGCAAAAGCCCCGGCCGATGATGCTCATGGAAGTGTCCGACCTGCGCACCGGGCCGTGGGGTTACCGAGCCGTCGAAATTTACGACTGGCTTACCGCTCGCGACTATCACTGGTTCAACATGATGCCCGGCTGCAAACTATCCGCCTGCTCCCGCAAGCATGCGTTTCATGAAAATCTACTGGCGGTGCCTGTCGAGTCACTGCACCTTATTTATCCAATGATGCAGCAACCGCTGGCCATCGATGCATCAATCACGCAATCGCTGCCATCAACATTAAACACACCCAGCACGGATGACACCATGAACAGTTCTTTGCCACCGGTCGTTGTGCCTGCCAACCCAGCCGGGGGTCCGCCGCCTGCACCCGTCAACCTTTTTGGGGATCGGCACATCGAATGGTCATGGATCGCCGCCCACATTACCACGCTCCCGCTGAGCCCATCGCCATCCACGACGAAGCCTGCATCATCGCCCACCGCCCTTGAATTCGGTCCCGGTGACAGTTGGCTGGGTTTGATTGCCGTACACAAAGGTTACAAGGTCACCGCCATTGACCTGCAACCGGTGAACTGGCCTTATGTCGAACCTGCCTTGCAATTCCAGCGTGGTGATTTGTTGGAATACTCTGCTGAGCGATTACCGGGGGCACCGTATGACTTGGTGATCAACTGCTCAGTCATCGAGCACGTCGGACTGGCGGGTCGCTACGGGGTCCAAGCCGATCAGAACGATGGCGATCTGCAGGCCATGGCCCAACTGAAGAAGCTCATGAAGCCCGGTGCGACGATGTTGCTGACCATCCCCGTGGGCCGCGATGCCGTGTTCGCACCCATGTGCCGGGTGTATGGCGAAAATCGCCTGCCCCGGTTGCTCGCAGGCTTCACAGTCATGCATCAGGGTTACTGGATTAAAAACCCCACCAATCACTGGGTCCGCTGCGATCGCGCCACTGCTCTGGCGTACCCAGCTGATGCCCGTGACCCTGACTGGCGCCGCAATATCTATGGTCTGGGCTGCTTTGTGCTTGGCAATAAGTGAAGTGGCCAAGTGCAGGTCATGACGCCGTGGTCGGCGGTTCCACAATGCACACAGCGCCCTTCGGGTCGCTGTGTGACACCCGGCTTTGCAAAGAGTGAAGTAGCCGAGGGATCGAGTGGTCAAGTGGTCAAGTGGTCGAGTGCGTAAACCACACAGTCACGTTCGTGAATTACATAAAAAAGCATGTGATTACCGATATTCAATTCATGGTCGAATGCGGAACCAGAAGGCCATGAATGACCGATGACATGGTCTTGTTCCGTCACTAGGCCACTTGACCACTCGGCCACTTGGCCACTCGTCCACTTGGCCGCTTGTTTTCAAGGATTTCACCCATGCCCCTGCCTCCCAAGCATCTGTCCATGATCGGCCAAGGCAAACTTGGCTGCCCCATCGCTGCCGCCCTGGCCACACGAGGCTTCATCGTCACCGGCGTCGATAACGACCCCCAACGCGTCAACCTCATCAACCAGCATCAGCCACCGATTCACGAACCCGGCCTGCTCGAGCTGTTGCAACAGGCTGGCTCCAATTTTCACGCCACCACAGACCTCGAATCTGCAGTGCGACAAACGCAAGTGACGATGATTCTCGTGCCCACACCCTCCAGCGCCGATGGCGGGTTCGCCCTCGACAGCGTGCTAGCCGTGTGTGAAAAAGTCGGCCAGGCCCTGCGCAGCGAAACCGGTTACTCACCTGGATCGTCATCACCAGCACCGTCATGCCCGGTTCCACCCAAGGCCCGATCCGTCAAACCCTCGAACGCACCTCCGGCCGAGTCGTCGGGCAAAACCTGGGCCTTTGCTACAGCCCCGAATTTGTCGCCATCGGCTCGGTTATTCGTGATTTCCTTCGCCCCGACATGCTGCTGATCGGCCAAAGCGATGATTACGCCGGCGACCTGCTCGAAGCCATCGGTCGTCAAGCCGCGCTCACCCAGCCCGATGTGGCACGCATGAACTTCGTCAATGCTGAGCTGGCGAAAATTGCGGTCAATACTTTTGTCACCACCAAAATCACCTTTGCCAACATGCTCGGCTCCGTTTGCCAGAACCTGCCCGGGGCGGATGTCGATGTGGTGACCCAGGCCATCGGCTTGGACAGTCGCATTGGTCGCAAATACCTCAAGGCAGCCGTGGGCTACGGTGGGCCTTGCTTCCCGCGTGACAACATCGCCCTGGCGACGCTTGCCAAAAACACCGGCGGACACAGCGACCTGGCACAGGCCGTCGATACCGCCAACCGTCAGCATGTGTCGCAATTGGCGGACCTGGTTTGCGGCCATGTGCAAACCTTATTGCCCGGCGGCGGAGCGACGATTGCTGTGCTGGGCCTGGCATACAAACCCGACACCGATGTGATTGATGAATCACAGGGCATCGCGCTGGTGAAGGAATTGCACTGGCGTGGTTTGCCGGTGATCGCTCATGACCCGGCTGCCGGTCCAAATGCGCGAAAGCTGCTGCCGCCGACGGTCCCGGTGATTGATTCCCTGACG
>JAAUTM010000302.1 GCA_012031455.1 Phycisphaerales bacterium | reverse complement strand
TGTCGAGGTACCCGATTGATGCTGTACATCCAATCGCCATGATGTCCCTGGGTCGCAGACCCGCCCATCAAACTGTTGGGGGCCGTGGTGAAACGATCAGCAGCAACAAAATGACTGGATGGACAATTGAAAACACTTCTGGGATTGCCACGCCATCGTTGCCGATCATCCGCAGTCCCATCTCCCTGAATCACGGAGATATACGGTGCGAGATTTTCCTGCCAGAAACGGGCGGTGCCCCAAGTATTATTCTCCACGGCATCCTGCTCATAATGCCAGGCCAAGTAATCCTTATGATCATTGGCATAGGTTAGGTTGCCGGTTGCCAACTGCCTTAGGTTCGAAGCGCAGACAACGGATCGTGCGCTTTCACGGGCACTGCTGAGTGCTGGCAAAGAATGCTGATCAGCAGAGCGATAATAGAAATAACCACCAGCAGCTCAATCAACGTGAATGCTCTTGGTCGGCTATATGACATGATAGGTCTCCAGATATTGGCCTTTGACACGATCAATTGTTCTTGTCCATCAATATGACCAAAATGAGGGTTGTGAAAAATCCCTCTCCCTTTGGGAGAGAGTGGCCGAGTCTTCGAGGCCGGGTGAGGGCCGATGAAGAAAAGGCCTCGAAATAGTGTACGATCAAAAGCGATTCCGTCCTCACTCTAACTGCGAAGCAGGTCTCCTTCCTCTCCTGGGGGGGGGAGAGGGGATTTTCAGAGGGATCAAATCACACTTACCGCTTACGAAGAATCAGCAGCATAAGTCCGCCGCCTGTTAACAGTACCAAACTCGCTGGCTCGGGTACCAGTGCGATTCTTATGTTGTCGAAAGTGAAATTGTGCGTATCACCAGAACCAAAACCTCCGCCCCAGGTCCACTCAATGATTGGCTGTACATAGATCGAAAAGGTTCCCATTTGTGTGATCAGAGAACCACCATTGACCTCATTGGCGTCTGTCAGAACGCCTCCGATAGTCTGGAAGGTATCAACAGCATTTAAGGTCGTGGTCCATTGCCAAGCTATGTTCATGGACTCGTCACCAAAAATCAGGCGAACTGGCGAGCACTGCTGGCTTTGATATCAACGGTGAGTACCAACTGGCTCGCATCGGATGTGGTAAGGTTCATATCCTCAAAATAGCCCTGAGTGCCGACCCACCAGAATCCGGGTTCGTTGACGGTTACGATTTCAGTTACACGGGCATTACTGCCACCGACTCCGCCACTGGTCGTAAACAATTGATTGATAATCAAGTTGTTATTCTGAGAACCGCTAAATCCACCGGCGTTGAAACCGCTGCTGTCGATATCGATCTGGTCGGGGGCATCGAAGGTGTTTTCATACACGATAGTGTTGCCCATGGCTGTGGTCGTCACACTCAGAGCTACATAACATGCGAATAAAAAAGGCTGACGTAACATGGCGAATCCTCCTAAAAATGGGGTTTACCGACCGATCCACATAAGTTTCTTAACATTAAGAAACCATAAAGAGTCCTATCAATCATATTTTTGCGATGACATACACGACATTCGACGATTGCGCGTGATAGCTGGGTAATGAGTTGTCAGTACGATCGCTGATCTCGATCGGGTGGGGACGTTGATTGCCGGTGTATCAATAATTCTTCAAGTTTGACGCGACGCTCACGAGGAGCAAGAGTCTGCCCCTCCATCAGTTTGAGCAATGTATCCGTAGCTCTCTCACCCATGGCCTTGCCAGGTACTGCTATCGCAGTGAGTGATGGAAATACCTCGGCTGTGGGAAAGGCATCATTAAAACAAAGCAGGCTTACTTTTTGTGGTACGTGAATACCAGCCTGTTGGAGCGCACTCAGATGTTGAACCGCCATCACATGGTGATAACTGATCAGGGCGGTTGCACCCTGTTTCAGCGCCAGTTCAATGCCTTGATGTGCCAAGAGGTCGGTGCGATTAAACCCTTCAAGCAAATCGAGCCCCCGCTCATTGATCGCCTTGACAAAGGCCGATTCACGTGATCGCAGACTTATGTGTTGTCGATCTGGTTGCTCAGGCTCGCCTTGATCGTCATAGCGTGTGTTTAAATAGCAGATACGGCGATGACCCAATTGAACCAGATGATCCACTGCGATCGACATTCCTCTCGAGTCGTCTGCCATAACCGATCCCCCGTGAGTACCACATGGTCCATTGACAACGACGTAGGGAATACCTGAGGCATCCAATTTTTTTAAATCATCCATGGAACGATTACTTATCACCACACACCCATCAACGCGCCAGAGAGGCGGGTCAAGTCGTGCTCTTCCGGGTTTCGTAAAGGTTGAGCAGATTTCATAACCGGCTTGGCTCAAACCATGGATCATCGTATTGATAGTGTTCTCATCCGTACCACGGGTCTGCCAACCCAGATCACGCACGCCCAACATGGCGACCATCCAGGTCTTTTTCGCTCGCATTGCGCGGATGAATGGATTGGGTGTGAAACCAAGATCCTCGGCAGCGGCCAGAACTCTTTGACGAACTTGATCCCGGATGGTGAAGTTTTCAGTGTGACCATTAAGGACTCGACTGGCAGTGGATGGACTAACTCCACTTTGCCTTGCCACATCAACGAGCCTGACCTTCATGTCACTCGGTGCTGACACCGCATTGATAAGAATGTTATCGCGATGGATTCCCATTGATTATGATTCCGATTATTGGTCAGAAGCTAACCCACTAAATCGTTTTCGTGGTATATGAATAATGGCACCTTCCTTCTCATTGGTCAACACGAAAACAATTGCCTCAATACATTTTCGTGATTTTTCGTGAAATGGCTCCGAGTGTTGCTAGGATCGGCCATTGCTTGCACGTGTTGTTTCATAATCGCAAGTCGTATGGGTGTAATCCTGGCAGCTATTCCATGGAGTCAGCCCAATTCCATGATATTCCATTGGTAACCGGTTAAATCTCGCCACAAGACTACATAAAAGGACGGATGATCCTCCCGTAAGGGTTGCTTAATAACCTCTGGGAATGATTCAACGGACCGGCATCGTGAAGTCGTCGCTTCGCAGTTCTTGTCGATATTCCGTGGGGGACTGGTGCATCGCCTGTTTGAATTTTCGGTTGAAATGACTTTGCTCATTGAACCCACAATTCAGAGCAATTTCCGAAACCTGCAAAGAAGTGGTACGCAGCAGCCAGGCAGCGGCCTGAATACGGCGCTGGGTGAGATAAGCCAGGGGCGACAACCCCGTCGTCTGTTTGAATCGGCGACAAAGATGCTCCGGGGTACTGTTGGACAGGCGTACCATGTCGGCCAGGCCGATGGGATGGGCATAGTCCCGGTCGATGAGGGTTTGAACTTGAGTCAGCCATTCTGGTTGTCTGACGGATGCTGGTGTTATGCGGTCAATCCGTCGTGTTTGCCGACAAAGCTCGACCAGAAACCGCTGCATCGCAGCAGGTAGCAGGTGGGACTGATCGGCGGTGAAATACACCTGCTCACGCAGCAACCAGCGTAAAGCTGAGTCCAGCACCGATAAAATCCACAAACATCAGGTGAACCTGCCGATGCAGTGGGCTGACCAGCCGTCGATGTGGTGGCAACAATTCCGCCAGAGTGCGGTTCCAGGGATTCGGTAGCAACGGCAAGGGATGACGCATCAGGTCCAGATATACATTCACCACTTCCATCCCCGGGGGC
>JAAUTM010000301.1 GCA_012031455.1 Phycisphaerales bacterium | reverse complement strand
TCATGTCGGAGCCGTAAACGCCCTGCCCGATCCACTCACCACGCGTCTGCTTGAACCGCTCAACGATGATGGCTCGTTTAATTTCGTAGCAGCCTTGGACAAGGGTTACCGGGAAGGAATTGACCCGCAACGCAATGCCGCCATGCTGCTGTTACAAATTCTTCCCACGCCCGGCCGCATCGAAATCCGTGACACGCTTTATCAGCAACTGGGCATCATCGGCCCGCCGGATGGTCAGGGTTTCATGCGCCCCCGAGCTTTTCTTGAATCCCTGAAAAATCCCTCCGCTGGTGCAACCGAAAAGGTCGATCCCCCCGCTGCTGTCAAGGATGATGATGAGGACGAAGACGCCCCCACCCCGGAAGAAACTCGATTCATGGAGCAACTGCTGGTGCTGGCCAAAAAGCCATGGAAGCCAGCCGATTATCCCGATGTGGCCAAGTGGCTGGAGCTCAATCGGCAAGCTCTTGAAGACATTGCTCTGGCCGTGGATCGCAAGCGGTTTTATGTACCGATGGTTTCCGGTCGGCAACCGGAGGTGTTGCCCAAAGTGTCGCTGCCTTATCTGGCACCCATGCGTGAGGCCGGTCGAGCGCTGGCGGCCCGTGCCACTCTGCGGCTTGCCGATGGTTACATCGAAGGTTCAATTCAGGATGTCATGACCCTGTACCGTTTGGGTCGACTGCTGCGTCAGCCGCCGATTCTGCTCTGCCAGTTCACCGGCAACGCCCTGGAAACCCTTGCCAACGACACCACCTCCACCCTGGCGAATCATCCCACCCTCAACTGGGGCATGCCCGCCTGATGATCGATCAATTGCGTAAGCTGCCCGGTTGGCCCGTGGCGGAACGCACCGCTTCCATGGGTGAACGATTCATGTTTCTGGATGCGGTTCAGGTGGCCCAGCGTGAACCGGTCTGGAGCCATGTTTCCAAGTCTCTGTTCTTGCGCGATCCTTCCAAAATCAAAGGCACCCGCCGCCCGATGATCTGCCCATCGTGGTGGATTTTCGGCAGGTGATGATTGAGATTCAACATAACTTCGACGATGCAGAAAAAGCTCTGGCCAAACCGGATTACGCCGGGGCCATGCGCAACCTCGAAGCCATTGACAAGGAAATCCGGCCGGGGATCGAAGCTGCTTTCGCCAAGGCCTTCGACCCCGCGTTTATCACGGAGTATCAGGCTGCCCTGATGCACGCAAGCGTGAGATGATGACCCCGGTGATCAGCGCGATTGTTCGCCGTCGATTCTGCCCCTGATGATGACTCGGCTGCGTAACGAATATCTGCTGCGGATGAATATCCGGGCTTGGGGAAATTTCCCTGGCCATGGCAGGGTTTCAGCGCCAGACCGGTGACTTTCCCAAAACGACTGGAAGAGTTATCCCCTGAGTATCTCACTCCCATCCCTCGCGATGTGTTCGTCGATCGTTCGCTTTACTTCAGCCGACTGCGTGATGGAGAAGTCATGGTTTACAGCGTTGGCCCCAACCTCAACGATGATGGTGGTAATTCCACCCGCAACCTCGATCTGGTTTTGCGCATGAATCTCCCCAGCAAGTGAGATGGAGATCGGCATCAGTTTTGTCTGTCAGAGCCGCGAATCGGGGTGCGGGGTGCCACGCAGCGACCCGAAGCGCAGCGCAGTTCAGTAGGGTGGGTCAAGCGAGTCTGCGAGTGGACCCACCATCATCATGCACCAGCCCGAAGTGCAAGCGAGGGATGAATGCAGTGGCCGAGTGATCTTGAAGATTTAATTACACCGCTTATGACGCCGAGCCCTTCAGGGCCGGATATGAAAGAACATTTTCACCGCAGAGATCGCCGGGATCGCAGAGTCAATCACAACCATCCGAAACCCCAAATCACAAACAGGCCTGGGGTAGGATATAGTTCATACGGACAACTATTCTTACTCTGTATGTTTGCCGTGGAGAATGCTTTCCGCCTTGCAGCTTCGGATAAATTGTTGGATATGACACCGTGACTCGTCAAACAGTTTCACATATGCTCCTGTATGGTGAATGCGAAGAATGGAATGCCGCACGTAGTGCGATGGATGAAAATTATGGCAATAACTGCTTGCTTGGGATTGATGGGGCAAACTCAACCCACTCCAGAATCTCTTCTGAGTGATCCGCGATTTCAAGAGAGGGTTATTCCCTCCCCGAATGATCCCGCACAATGGCCAGCATTCCAGAGCGAGTTGATTGCCTATCGTGATGCGATCCGTCAGCAGCTGAATTATTCCGATGCACTCTATCGCGATCCCAAGACCGCGTGGTCTGCCACGGCATTTTCCTGCGGCTTTATCATGCTGAATGATTCGGTGATTTATGATCCGACTACCAATCAGTTCACGCCGGATAAATTCATCAATGAATACATGCCGCAATTTGGCGGCTTTGACTGCGTGGTGCTCTGGCACGCCTATCCGCGTTTGGGATTTGATGATCGCAACCAGTTTGATTTTTATAAGGATCAACCCGGCGGATTGGCAGGCTTGAAATCGCTGGTCGATGCTCTGCACAAGCATAATGTGCGGGTGCTGCTGCCGTATCTGCCTTGGGATCGGTCCACACGGAATGATGGCACCACGCATGCACAGTCGCTCGCGGCCTGTGTCAAAGCACTTGGAGCCGATGGGGTTTACCTCGATACGATGGATAAGGCGACGCCCGAGCTTCGAAAGGAGCTGGATCACCTGCCCAGCGGAATGGTTTACGATTCAGAGGGGACCACCCCGATCGAGGATATCGCGCATCATCAGAATTCCTGGGGGCAATGGGTCAAGGATAGCGATGTGCCGGGAGTGATCCGGAATAAATGGATCGAGCCACGGCACATGGTGCGCATCGTGGAGCGATGGGATCGCGACCACTCCGATGAAATCGCGATGGCCTGGATGAATGGCGCTGGAATCGTCGTGTGGGAAAATGTGTTCGGCACCTGGGTGGGCTGGAATGAATTGGATAAATCACTGCTGCGCGGCTCGCTGCCGGTGCAACGCCACTTCGGAAATTTATTCACCGGGGCAAACCTTACACCATGTGTTCCTACTGAATCACCTGCAATATTTGCCAATCGGTGGCAAGAGCCGGGTGTGGAGCTTTATACCCTGGTCAACCGCTTGATCGACGAGCGCCAGGGCAACCTGCTGAAGGTTCCCTATAAACCGGGATACCGCTATTTCAACCTTTTCAGTGGTGATGAAATTACTCCCATCGATGGCCAAGTTATTTTGCAGGGACCCATCGCCGGCCGCGCGTTGGTGGTCTGGTAGGGCTTGAGAATGTGGATGAAGCGTTTCTGTCACTGATGACACAGCAGAAAACCAGCGCTGCATATTTCAACACGTCTCGGGCATTCCCCAATCATCAGACCCGCTTGACAGTTCCAGTGGCCACTGCCAAATACAGCAGGGAAAAGCTTCCACCCAACATGATCGAGATCCGCACATCACAGCATAATCAGGCCCGGCAAATGCGGGTGCGCGAATGCGCCTTCTACGAAACCCAGACGGAAATCCTGCAATCTGTACCAATGCTCAACATGATCATTACCTTTGATGTTCGTGCGGAGGTTCCGCATTACGCAATAGATAAAACACCAGTCACCAATGCGGATTATGCTGCCTTCATCCAGGCCAGCGGATACACCCCTAAGCACTCTGGTAAC
>JAAUTM010000300.1 GCA_012031455.1 Phycisphaerales bacterium | reverse complement strand
GTCGCCCCTGCCGAGTTTTTCATGATCCATGCCATGATTCGTTCCTCATTAGTCCAAGGTCCAAGGTCCAAGGTCCACAATCGTATTTTGACTTTGGACTTTGGACGTTTGACTTTGGACCCATTACTTAACCACTTGACCACTCGACCACTTGGCCACTTCATCATCACCGGTCCAATTCTGCGGCGATGATATTCAGGCTGCCCAGAATGGCCACGGTATCCGAGAGCAGGTGGCCTTCGAGCATTTTGGCCATGGTGGCATAGTTGATGAAGCTTGGTGCCCTACATTTGGCCCGCCAGGGTTTGGGGCCGCCATCGGCGACGATGTAAAAACCCAGTTCCCCGTTGGCGGTTTCATTGGCAGCGTAAACTTCGCCAAGCGGTGCTTTCCAGCCACGGTTCCACATTACGATTTCAAAGTGCTGGATCAGGCCTTCGATCGATCCGTACACCAGGGATTTATCCGGCAAGCCGACCTTGCCATCGGCGAACACATTGAGCGGCCCATCGGGAACCTTGTCAATGAGTTGCTCAATGATAAGGATGGATTGCTTGAGTTCTTCCAGGCGCACCAGGAAGCGGGCAAGCACGTCGCCGCCGTGAGCAATGGGGACTTTGAATTCGACGGCTTTGGCACCCTGGCCATCCCAGTTGTCGGCATAGCAGAGGTAGGGTTCATCCTTGCGCAGATCACGCTTCACGCCGCTGGCACGGGCTACCGGTCCGGTGAGCGACCAGGCGATGGCATCATCGTGCGAAATCACGCCGATGCCCTCGGTGCGGTCACGGAAAATTCGGTTTTTGTTGAGCAGACCTTCGATGTCGCCAGTGGCCTGAACAAGGTCTTCGCGGATGAATTTTTTCACCATGCCCTGAAAGGTGGGGACATCAGGGATATCACGCATGAACCCGCCCAGACGGGTGTAATCCGGGTGAAAGCGTTGGCCGGAGAGGAAGTCCATGATGTCATAGATGCGTTCACGCTGATTGAAGCCATATAGAAAAGCTGTGAATGCACCCAGGTCCAGCGCTGCGGCACCGATGGAAAGAAGATGATCCTGAATTCGGCCAAGCTCGGCCAGAATCGTGCGCAACCATTTGCCACGGGGAGTGAGGTCGATGTCGAACAGTTTTTCGACGGCATGATGCCAGGCGATGTCATTGCTCACGGGCGAAACATAATTCATGCGGCTGACGATGGTGACGTACTGGTTGTAGTCCAGATGCTCCGCCAGTTTTTCGAATCCGGAATGCAGGTACCCGATGTGGGGGATGCAACGGGCGACACGTTCGCCATCGAGTTCGAGCACCAGGCGCAGGGTGGTGTGGGTGGCCGGGTGCTGCGGGCCGAAGTTGAGCGTCCAGCGATCGCGCCCAGGCTCGTCCTTGACATAAGGCGTGGTTTCAACATCGACATCAAAAGGTTTGAGGTCATAGGGCATGGGGCAGGTCCGGTGGCTTGATCCGTGCGTTGTGGATGGATCAAGAGGCGGATTTTAGTGCACAAGCCAAGGGTTGGCCAGTGCGCTAGAAGTGATTGATGATGAACGGTCGAACTCGGGCATGGCCATGCCTGAGCTTTGAAAGGGGTCCTTTTTCAACTCGACGCTATTTACGGTTAGATCGTGGCTTCGGTGACACGCAAAACTTCTTCAACATTGGTCTGTCCGGCGGCCACCTTTTTGAAGCCGTCTTCGCGCAGGGTCACCATGCGCGTTCGATACACATACGCGAAACTCGGTGACATTGGGGTTGGAGCGAGTTTTGTCGCGCAGCACATCATCAAACACCAGCAGTTCATATATACCCAGTCGACCTGCGTACCCCGTCCCTCGGCAACGATCACATCCTTTGCCCACCCAAACCTGAGGCAGATTAATGCCCTGCATGGCAAGGTGCTCAGCCACATGTTCGGTGGGGGTGACCTGATGTTTGCAATGGTTGCAGATGCGTCGAACCAGGCGTTGGGCCAGCACACCGTTGAGGGCAGCCCCCGATGAGGTAGGGTTCCACACCGATGTTGATGAGTCGGGTGACTGAACTGGGGGCATCGTTGGTGTGCAAGGTGGATAACACCAGGTGGCCGGTGAGTGCGGCCTGAATGGCGATGCGGGCGGTCTCGGCATCACGGATTTCACCCACCATCACCACGTCCGGGTCCTGCCGCAGCAGCGATCGCAAGGCAGCCGAAAAGGTCATGCCGATTTTTTCATGGACCTGCACCTGATTGATGCCACCCAGGTGGTATTCCACCGGGTCTTCGACCGTGGACACGTTCATTTGCCGCGTGTCCATCTGGCCCAGTGATGCATACAAGGTGGTGGTTTTACCACTGCCGGTGGGACCGGTGACGAGCATGATGCCGTGCGGCTGGTCGATCTGCCGTTTCCAGATCGTCAGGCAATCCTCATCCATACCCAATTGGTCGAGGGTCACGGAGATCGAACGATTGTCGAGAATACGCATCACTGCCTTTTCGCCAGCAGCGGTGGGCAGCGTGGATAAACGCAGATCGAGCTTGCGACCATGCACCACAGCCCGAATGCGGCCATCCTGGGGCAGACGTCTTTCGGAAATATCGAGGTTGGACATGATCTTCAATCGCGAGATGATGGCTGCGTGCATGTGAAACGGAGGGTTCATCATCTCAAAGAGCACACCATCGATGCGGTAACGCACGCGCAGTTTCTTTTCCTGCGGCTCGATGTGAATATCGCTGGCGCCTTCTTTCACGGCGTTGAAAATCAGGTAGTTCACGAAACGGATGACCGGCGATTCACCGGCAGCCTTTTCAAGGTCCAGGTCCTCGGCCTTGGCCTGCACGACTTCGACATCATCTTCCTGAATGCCTGCGATGATGTCATCGACCTGCTCGTTGTTCTGCTCGGTTTCCTGCGCGCCTCCCAGACTATCCAGGGCAGCGAGCAAATCGCCGCGACAGATGACCACCGGTTTGATGGGCACACCCAGCTTATGCCGGGCTTCATCGATGATCAGCAGGTTGTCCGGGCGAATCAGCCCCAGAATCAGTCGGCTCCCGGTAAGTCGCAGGGGCAAAACCCCCTGATTCCTGCAGAAATCCCGACCCAGTTTTTCGATGTGTTTGAGGGGCAGGGCCAGATGATCCACTTCCTCAAAGGTTAATCCCGCTTGCGCAGCCACCGCCTGTTGCAATGGTTTTTCGTCCACCCCCAGTTCCGCCAACACCTCTGCAAGGTTTCGTCCGGGTGTTTTTTCAACAATGCTGCGGGCATTGGAAAGATGGGCGGAAGTGATGACTCCTGCCTCCAGCAAGGTTCTGGCCGAAGTCGGCTGCATGTTCGGTGGTATGCGGATCATCCTCGGGCGACCATAAATCTGAAAGTGCTTCGGTGGGGATCGAAGCAGGGGCCGTAACGTCGTGCTCCATGGAAGTCGGTGATGCTGGAGGTGAAACGGAATCCTCCGTATTCAGAGAGGAAAGCGCAGTTTCCACCAGGGATTTGCCCGGCGATTTGGTTGCCGCCAAACCTTTGAGCTTCAGCCAGCCATCCATGTCTTTTTTACCGAGCATTGTTGTAGTTCCGGCAAAACGCGGCTGGGCCGCAGCACTATCCCCGTGGCAGCAACATCATCGTTCGACGCTTGGCAGGTTCCGAATCGTTATCCATATTCAGGTGTAGGTCTCGCCACCGGCTTCGAGGATAACCCCC
>JAAUTM010000299.1 GCA_012031455.1 Phycisphaerales bacterium | reverse complement strand
CCTCGCATTTTTGACCTTGTTCCTCGTCGTCGAGTTCACGGATCTCCTGGAATGGCGGGATCTGAACCCGTTTGCGGCTGACGAAACCGCCGTCGTGCAACGAGATCAACCGGCTGCACTCGTGGAATTGCAGGGCATGGAGCACTGGCAGACCACGCCCCATGACCACACGCCAGACCTGCGAATCAAAGCGACCTGCATAGAGCGCTTTTTCAGGCACTTTGCCGAACTTTTCAGGTACCTCGAGCAACAGGGGTAGCGTATCGCCGGGGGCGATACGGGTGGTGGAATAGATCAGGTCGCCGCACATGATCGTCACTTCCAACGTGCCACGGAGACTACCCAGTACAACATGGCACGCGGGTGCGGGTGTGACAAAGCGAATCTCCGAGCCAGCAGCTCTCTTCGGAAATCGAATCGCCCGCGCGGATTGAGCTTGGCTCGAACATTGACTGGATAGCGATACAGAATATGACCGCTGCCCCAGGGCTGGGTTTCCGCAACATTGTGCAATTCGACCTGATTGAAAATCATCGCAAGGATCCTTTCCGATGCGGGTTGGTGTTTATGGTTTGTAATGATACATCATCAATCATGCAAGTATTTACCATGGGATGAACCTGTGGCGAGCTATGGAACCCTATGAGCCAATGTAGCGAAGCCTCGGCTGGATGCGGCAACCGTCAATTAACCGGTGGCGACTTGGAAAATCAATGCGAATGCGTCTTCGCAGGTGCGTTTCGATTTTGCAGGAGTACAGGATTAAAACATAATGGAGGGATGTCACAACCCACAGAATCGGAACAAGTGATCTGGTCGGGTTCACCTACACAATGGCTGGGGGCTGGTTGGTATGCATTGCTGGTGATCATGATCGTGGGGCTGGGCTGGGTTCACTACCGATGGCAGCCTTGGCCGATGGGTTACACCCTTGCAGGTGCAGCGTTGTTAATGGTGCCGATGCTCATTGTCTGGGCGGGACTGAAAACCACGCATTATCAGCTCAGCAGTGAGCGCCTGCGTTCGTACCATGGGATCCTGCTGCGGCATGTTGATGAACTGGAGTTGTACCGGGTCCGTGATACTGCGGTGGTCGAGCCGATCGTGCTGCGCTTGCTGGGTTGCGGCCATGTGTGCTGATTGACCAGTGATTTGAGTACGCCCCAGTTAAAGCTGCGAGCCGTGCATCAGCCTCATCAGGTGCGGGAACTCATCCGGCACCGTGTGGAGCAGGTGCGTGCCGCCAAGGGTGTTCGGTCGCTGGATATGGAATAGGCTAATGATCAGGCACACCCATCATCAGGGTAGTTTTAAGGTGCAGGGGATCAGGCACGACGGCGAGAACACACCATCGTACCCAGCAGCAACACAAAGCTCAGACTCATCGGTTCAGGTATGCCGATGTAGCTTCCGGAGTCAACGATATCGAGCATGTTGATCAGGTCCAGCCGGGGAAACGACAAACCACTCACATCATCGAAAATGAAAGTGTCGCTTTGCTGGAGCAGGTACATGAGTTCCATGTTGTTCGGTGCCTGTCCCCAACGGTCGATGGCATACTCGTTGATCAAGGTGATGGCCCCGGCCACCGCAGGCGTAGCGAAACTGGTCCCCGAACCAATCGCCAGTTCATTGGTTGGGTCTCCCACTACATCTCTGGCGAATGCCCCCAGCACATCCCGCCCCGGAGCCAGCACATCCAGTCGATTGTTGCGGTTGGTAAATGGTGCAAGGATTTCCGCCAAGCCATCGTTGTCGTATTCTGAAGCACCCACACTGATGACGTTGTCGAGGATGGCCGGGAACGAAATCCCATCCGGGTCCCCCGAATTACCCGAAGCAGCGACCACCGCCACTCCCAGTGCATTGAGCTGATCGATCGTGGCCGACATCATGCCTACCAAAGCATCGTTCTTTACCAGTGTTCCGCCTTCGATAAAAGTATCATTGGTACCCAGCGACATGTTGACCACGGTGATATTGTAAAAGGCGTAATTGTCACGAACCCATTGCAGCCCGGCGAGAATATCATCGAAGTTACCATTGCCATCGTTATCAAGGACCCGCACCGCAGCCAGATTCGCCCCCGTCGAAACTCCGCCAAGCATAATAGAAGTACCATCGGAAAAGGTTTGGTTATCAAGGATCAAGGGCCCACCTGATACGGTGGCAAACACCTGCACACTCGAAGCCACCGAAGAAACAAAGGTACCGTGCCGGTTGCCATCGGCGTAAGTCGGGGGTGCCAGAGGTGATACCCCGCTGGCGAAATTGATGCCTGTCACAATTCGCCCATCGCTGAACATCAGGTGATTGGGGTCGATCCCTGTATCCAGCACTGCGATCGTCTGTCCGCCACCGGTCAGGTACCCATATTGCGGATGGGTCAGCAGCTCATCAAAGCCGATGGCATCCAGATGCGGGGAGTAGGTTTGTGCCAACGTGGGAGTTGTTGCTGTTAAACCGCCAACCGCCAAGGCGAGTACTAATATGGAAGATATATGTGAACGTTCACAATTCATGGATACTGCCCTCCTCGCCTTAGCATGTTTCCCATACATGAGCTAAATCATATCATCAAATTTCACTAAGTCTTGTCAAACCTGGAAAAAAACTTGCGGTTGCCAAAATGTCAAAATGGGTAGCTTTCAAGTCGCTGGTATCCATGGAATTACACTAATTTTCGACCAAATTCACCCCTATCCTTGACTCTTGATTGTTCTGCTGGTTAATAATCATTCCATAACGAGTCGTTAACCATTCAGTGAGTTCGTTGGCAAGGGAGGAGTTTGTGGTGCGTACTTTAAGTTTTGACCGTTGTCATGTTGTTGGCTCTGAACACCGCTGCTCAGTCGGCCACGATCTACAGCACCGTTGATCCGTTGACAGCGGACATTAACACCCTGAGCGAGACCCTGGCCGGGGGCTTTGAATCCAACACCCCGGATAATAAAGATGTCTATGCCTGGGGCCTGTTGGTGCCCATTGCGAACCAAAGCATTCTGCGCACCGCTGTGATGCCCATCAACGTCGGCCCGAGCACCGGGGTTCGGCTGGATGTGTTTGAAGTCCCCAACCCCCCTGCCCACACGCAGACCCGGAATAACCGGCGGAGGGAACATCATCACCACCAACTTTGTTCACTTGGGCAGTTCCAATATCGTGGACCCTCCCTCGCAAGGTCGGCAATGGGTGACCTTTTCCTTCAACGATATCGCCTTGGGTGATCCCACCAAACAATACCTCTTCCGCATCTCCCCCGATCAGACCAACGGCTCGTCTGTCGGCCAGCAGCATTACTGGCTGGGCTTGGGTAATGTCGGCAGCATGATCTATGACATCCGCTATCTGCCCATCAATAGCCTCGTCCCGGAAACCACCTTCGGGGATATGTTCTCCAGCAACGCCATCAACGGCGGCATCCACCTCACCGATGTCGCCTCCGTCCCTGAACCTATGTCCCTGGCACTGCTGGTCACCACCGCTGGTGCGATGCTTCTGCGACGTAAACGGTGAACAATATTAAGTTACGGGCTGAATAATCTGCATCTCATCTCACAGCGCAAGCTGTGGTACACCCAAATCATCGATTACCCTTTGGCCCGATTTGTGGGGTAATGCAGAGCATCTGGCAATTCTTGGCTGAACTTTCGCCTCCCTTGCTCCATGCGGTAACATGGTCGGCGTCCATTTCATCGAT
>JAAUTM010000298.1 GCA_012031455.1 Phycisphaerales bacterium | reverse complement strand
TGCCGCCACATGATGCTGGCAGAAAGGTCATTGGAATGGGCTAAAAAAGCACGACGGGTTAGCTACACCCATCATGGCTCACGGGGTCACGAATTGGTCACAGGGCTAAAGCGTGAACCGGGCAAGCCCACTTTGCGATTGCCGGGGGCACCTTCGGGCATGAGCCTGCTGAGCAGGGCTGCGATAACCATCAAGGCAAGGTTGCCTACGAGCATGAGCAGGTGTGAAGTGCCACGTGTGATGGTGCCTTGAACCATGAGATATTGCAGGAAGCCGGTGAGCAGCAGTAATGACAAGGCCATGGGGATCAGACCGCGCCAAGCCAGCCGCATCAGCTGATCAAAGCGGAAGCGGGGCAAAGTCCAGCGGATGATCATCACCAGGCAGATCACCACAAACACTTTGCTGAAGAACACACCAGCATTGATCATCACCCAAAGCAGACCACCCAACATCCCGCCGGTTTGTGATCCTGACCAGATCGGGATGTCGTAGCCGCCCAGAAACATGAGCGTGAAAAAGGCTGCTCCGCCGACAACGTGGATGTATTCCCCGAGGAAAAACAGCGCGAATTTCATGGAGCTGTATTCGGTATGGAAGCCAGCCACAAGTTCCTGCTCAGCTTCTGCAAGGTCAAAGGGAGCACGGTTGGCCTCCGCGAGCATGCAGGAAAAGGCGATGATCGCCAGCATCGGCTGGTAGAAAATGTTCCACATCCCCTGTGCTTGCAGGGCGACGATCAAGTCAGGTCGCAGGGTGCCGCTCATAAGCAGGATGATGAGCACACCCAGCCCCAGGGGGATTTCATAGCTGAGCATCTGAGCCGTGGCACGCAATCCGCCCAGGAATGCGTATTTATTGTTGGAGGCGTAACCAGCCAGCACCACGCCGTAAACCCCCAGCGATCCGACCGCCAGCACATAAATCACACCGATGTCGACATTCAGGGCACTGACCACCACCTGTCCGGGATTGACCCATTGTGTCCCAGCCAGATTGATTCCGGGAAAATCCCACACACCTCCCCAGGGAATAATCGCCCAGACGATCAGCGCAGGTATCACGCCCAATATCGGTGCCAGCACAAAGAGCGACCGCTCGACCGAAGGTGGCGTGTAATCTTCCTTCATTACCAGTTTGATGCCGTCGGCTGCGGGCTGGCCCAATCCCCAGAAGTGAAAATCTTTAAACAGGCCAAAGCCAAAACCAAAGCCCGTACGGTTGGGTCCCACGCGGTCCTGCACCCAGGAAGCGATTTTACGCTCCAGCATGACCAGGTAGGCTGTGGCCCCAAGCAAAAGGTTGGCCACGATCAGGACGGTAAGCACGCTGATGAAAAGTTGAGCTTCGATCATGGTTGTATTTCAGCAGGTTGATGGAACGGGCGAGTTCATAGTTTAGCAAGACAGTCGCGTTTGGGTGTGCTGCTGCCACATCATCTTGTTGGAAATATTCTTGGCGCATGTGCACGACATGTCGCAGGGCAAACCGGCCCTATCGTCGATCCGCTCATGGTGCCTGACCAGTTACACCAGATAATTCCTTTGAATTTAATGAACTGCCGCTTGACCATTTTCCATAGATAAGATTTAATGTAAGTACGGAACTGACATTCGTCAGCGCCCATGCAGTACCAGCCTGGCAAGGTGCGATTTTCAAGTCCGGCAGGAGCACGTTATGGCAATCGGCAGAGACGCCTGGGGTATCGAAGTCGGCGCAAACGCCATCAAGGCGGTTCGACTGATACAACAGGAGGGCCAGGTCAAACTGGCGGACTACGAAATTGTCCCCTTCAAAAAAATTCTGACCACACCCGACCTCAATGTGGACGAATCCATCCAGATGGGTCTGGATCAGTTTCTCTCCAAGCACGACATCGGCAAGAGCGAGGTCATCGTATCGGTGGCCGGTCACCTGGCATTTGCCCGCTTCGCCAAGCTTCCCCCGGTGGAGCCGAAAAAAATCCCTGACATTGTGAAGTTTGAAGCGGTCCAGCAGGTTCCGTTTCCATTGGAACAGGTGGAGTGGGATTATCAGGTGTTCACTGAGCCGGACTCGCCGGATGTGGAGGTGGGCATCTTCGCCATCACCAAGGAACGCGTGGCCAGCATCTTGAGCAACTACCGCAAGGTGGGGATTCAGGTCCACGGGCTGACGCTCTCGCCGGTCGCTGTGTACAACGCCATGGCCTACGACCTGGAATTGGAACAACAGCCCGAAGGCATCATCATTATCGACATCGGTACGGTCAGCACCGACATCATCATCGCCGATGGCGGAGACCTCTGGCTGCGAACCCTGCAAATCGGCGGGAACAACTTCACCGAAGCTCTGGTGCGAGCCTTCAAACTCAGTTTCCCTAAGGCTGAAAAACTCAAACGTGAGGCGGCCACCAGCAAATACGCACGGCAGATCTTTCAGGCCATGCGTCCGGTGTTCTCCGATCTGGTGCAGGAAGTGCAACGCTCGCTGGGCTATTACCAAAGCATCAATCGCGAAGCCAAACTTGGCAAGGTGTATGGCATAGGTTCCACCTTCCGCCTGCCGGGCTTGCAGAAATTCCTCAAGCAGCAATTGCAAATGGATGTTGTCCGCCCGGACGGGCTTCAAAAAAATCAGTGTGCAGGGAGCTGCCGCTGCCGACTTCGCTGACAATTCAGTAAACCTTGTCACGGCCTATGGCCTGGCGATTCAGGGTCTGGGACTGGAACGCATCGGTGCCAATGTGCTGCCCCGGCCGATGCTTCGCCAACGACTCTGGAAAGCCAAACAACCGATCTTCGCAGCCACCGCAGCCTGCATGGTGTTTGGTGTGGCCTTGGCGGGGGCACGTTTCTGGATGGATAACTCAGCCTTCCAATCAGCCACCACCGGCTCACAGGTTCAGGCTGTGCTTGCCGAGGCACGTCAATATTCCACCAAGTGGAATGAAATCGCCACCCAGCAGAATCCCTGGCCACGCATTGATAGCGTACGCCGGGTACTGGATTACCGGGACCTTTGGCCCAAACTGCTGGAGGACATCAGCCTCGCAGCCGGGAGCGTGAAACCCCAACCGGAATTGCTCAGGGGTGACTACCGGCAGATACAACGCATCGCTCGTGAAGAGCGACGGCAGCTTTTCATCGAAACCATCACCGCTGGTTACGGCGGAGCCAATCTCGCAGCAACCCCCGCCGCGAATGTCGGTTCGTCCATGAACATGGGCGTATGGGATGCTGAAACAGGGACCTTCCTCTCGCCCGGGATGGATCCTAGCATGATGGGTTCGCCAGATATGTACGGTCCTCCATCAAGCGGAGGGGGTTCCACCTCCAGTGTCGAGGGGGCGGCTCTACCTCCCACAACCCCACGGTTTTTCACCATCAAGGTCACCGGCTGGACCTCCCATGCCAGCGCCGCCACGTTGGTGGACCAGTTCATCACCTGGATGCAGAAGAACGCCGAGCGTCCTGATCGGCCCTACAAAAATTGTCGCTGAGAAATCGAAGATGTCCGTCGTACGGAAGTACGCGCCCGGGACCAATCAGCCTGTTCCGGGACAGGATGTCACCAGTGCATCCATCACCGACATTCGCGCTTTGTATCCGCAGCGACCGACTTACAAGGAATCACAGGCCAATGATTCCACCTTTGAAGTAACCTTCAAGATTGAATTGGTCACCCCCGATCTGGCTCGACTGGCACAGAATCCGCCGACTCCAAGCGCTGCGCCC
>JAAUTM010000297.1 GCA_012031455.1 Phycisphaerales bacterium | reverse complement strand
AGCCGGGGGAGCCGGGGGGTGCATCGCCACCCGAGGGTGCGGCTTGAGCGAGGGTCAGTAATCCAAAGTATTGCATGATGGCCTCTTTCTTGAAAAGTTGAACGTATCAATCTGCTAATTAACGGTTTGATACACTGGTTGCGTTGGGCATCGTGGATTAAGACAATGGATAATGTCTAAGCCCATGTCGATGAGTGCTTTTTCTGAACATCATCCATTATCCCTTATCCATGATCCATCCCTGCAACCACCGGCCAGTTCCGGGTGACCACAGAAGGGTCATTGTCACGGATACTGCGACGAATGTCCAGCATCAGCCTTTGAAAATGCCCAAGGTTGTGCAGGCTCACCAGAATCGGCCCAAGCATCTCACCCACCATGAACAAATGACGCAGGTATGAGCGTGAAAAACCCCCGTGACAGGCCAGACAATCGCAACCTTCCTCAATCGGCTGCGGGTCATCGGCATACTTGGCATTGCGCAGACGAATCGACCCAGTGCGGGTGAAGGCACTGGCATTGCGCCCGTTCCTGGTGGGCAGCACACAATCGAACATGTCCATCCCCGCCTGCACCGCCATCCAGATGTCGCGCTCGTAGCCCACGCCCATCAGGTATCGTGGCTTGTTCACCGGCAAGAAAGGGGCTGTGTGTTCCACCACGCTTTTCATTGCTGCAAAGGATTCACCTACCGCCACGCCGCCGATCGCGTAACCCGGCAAATCGCGCTGCGTCACCTCCCGGGCACAATCGCTGCGCAAGATCAGGTCCGTGCCCCCCTGCACAATGCCAAAGAGGGCTTGCTCATTCGGCCTGTTGTGGGCGGCGATGCTTCGATCCAGCCAGCGCAGGGTCCGCTGCATCGCCTCCTGAACCCGTGCCTTGATCCGTGGCCGGGGGACAGTCGTCCATGGCCATGATGATGTCCGCCCCCAACTGATTCTGCACCCCGATGGAACGCTCGGGCGAAAGGTCAATCATCCGGCCATCAATATGGCTTTTGAAAGTGACGCCCTCTTCGGTGATCTTGTTGAGGTGTCCAAGGCTGAAAACCTGAAAGCCTCCCGAATCCGTGAGCATCGGCCTGGCCCATCGGCTCCAGGGCTGTAACCCGCCCATCTTGGCCACCAGCTCCGGCCCAGGTCGCAGCAGCAGGTGATAGGTATTGCCCAGGACGATCTGTGCCCCGGTACCCGCCACCAATTCAGGCAACAGCCCCTTGATCGTGCCCTGTGTCCCCACGGGCATGAAGGCCGGGGTGTCAAAGCTCCCATGCGGTGTGGTTACCCGGCCAACCCTGCCAGCACACCATGAGGCCTGATGTTCAATCGTGAAATTCAATGCGGACATGCGGGGATTGTAAAGCAAAAAAGCCCGCATCAATTTTTGTCTGTCAGAGGTGGGGTGGGCGTCCCGCCTGCCAATGGGCGCAAGCCCATTTCGAACAACCTTGGTCGTGTTTATCTGATGATGGGTTGATTCAAGATACAAATCATAGCAGCACGCGTTTGATCCAGCGTTCGATGATCTCGATGACCTTCGCTGCTGCCTGGAGTTTGCTTTCATCCAGATCCGCCTGGCGCAGGGCCTGCTGAACTCCGGGTCACTCCGCAGGCGCTGGACCGCTGAGTCAACCAGTTTCATCCGATCAATCGTCTGGGCCAGATGCGGGTGTTCCCTTGCCCAGTCCTCCCAGCGCTGATCCACCCGCCCCATCACCAGTTCACGCAAGGGGGTGGTCGTCGCAGTCGTATTCGTGCTTGGCTGTGGGTTCATCGGTGTGTCTCCTTGAATGAATGTTGGATGGATGTTGGATTAAAGTTGACCGAAGATGTTGGCTGTGACCGCTCATGCACGCATCAATCGTTCAGCTCATTGAGCAGTCGAGACTGTTGCAATCGCCAAAGGTCCAGGCCGAGTGTGCCCAGCAGCCACTGGTCCTGCAGTTCGATGAGTTGCAGTGCCCGGGTTTGGGCCTCGGCTGCAACGCGCAGATTGTCGATGCGCTGCCTGCGCTGGGCCTTGAGCGTTTCTTCATGACGAACAATTTCCGCCATGGCTGGGCATAAACATCCGCAGCCGACTTGACCCATGGCACATCCATACTGCTACGGCTTGTCAGGTCATCTGCAAACGCCTGTTGCAAAGCCTCCTGCCTTTCCCGTTGAAACTGATTGTCGCGCAGAGCATCGGTTTCCTGTTGGGCGATTCCTGCGTGATGGCTTTACCGGCAACCTGCAACAACGGCGACACGGCCGGGGGCGAACCGCAACCGGTGAACATCAGCCCCATCGCACCCATCATGAGCCACCTTGCCAAGGGTCCAAGGCCATGTCGGGTCTCCATGCTGGGTACTTCGTTATTGTCGCCCGGCAAAATTTCACGCGGCATGATGATGCTTGTCATGTTGTGCCCTTTCCAGAAGGTTGACCAATTGTGTCTGCGTCCGATCGAAGCGTTCGATACTGGCGGTGTTGTTCCGCACCAGTTCCACCAAAACCTGCAGTTGCTGGCGTTCATTCAAAATCACTTCATGTACTTCGCTGAGCTGGCGCTCGCGTCTGCGGGAATACAGCCTCTCCCACACCCACAAAGCGCCCATCAACCCCGCCACGCCGAACTGGGCCAGGGATGGAAACATTTCTTCGGGCATGAATCACCCTCCTTTCATCGCCTGACAACGCAACCTTGTGATCGGGCCTGATGAACTTGAGTTGTTGGCAGCCAGCGCTGAAGCTGGCCAGTGACACTCCACCACAGTGACCCGCCAGGTTTGTCCATCCTGTACCTGCATCAATTGGTCCCCCGGCCGCCAATGGGTCTGTGCCCCGCTCAGTTCCAAATCCGCTTGTCCATGCAGCGATTCCGTTTGATCTCTGGCCATCCGCCCCAGCAGCCATTGCCAGAGTTTCTGGCTGTCATCCACTTCCATCGCTTCCAATTCCCCTGCCCGCACGGCTTGGTGATGAATACTTCCCGCGTCAATCCTGCGAAATGAAAACGCATCCTCTGCTTGCAGTTGCCTGGCGCTTTGAGTTGTGCCCAGTGGGTTGCCCTGCCACCTGCGAACCATCATTGGCACCGGTGAACGCAAACTCGCCGTGATGCGCACGCGCCACAGACCCGCTTGTGCTGCCGTGTATACGTCTACTGGTAACTCCGAGTCTTCAAACTGAATCCCCGCACGATCCGCAAGCACGGTCACCCTTCCTGCCCAGGCTTGCCAGGTCTGGCCACCATCAATGCTGTGTTCCACCACGGGCTTGCGCCGCACTCGGCCTTGCTCAGTCACCAGACAATCCCCCAGATGCAAACGCTGTGGCTGCACCGTGGCATCCTCAAAAAAAGCTGCCAGATCAAAACGCGGCAAGGCTTGACCCGAAGCAAAACCAAATGCCCCGTCCTCATTGAGCACCCACAACCGGTACACCTGAGCCACGTTGGCAAAATCCGGGTTGGTCACCGGGCTGTAGGTCTGGGCTGGCTGTCCTTCCAAAGCTGGGTCCCAACCGGGTTGCAGCGTGAATGTCGATTCAATCTCCCAACCCTGTGCCTCTGCAATCCACTCCCGCGCCCCTTGGGTTTCCATGCTCTGACGCAGCTTCATCAAACGGTGTTGCGGCATTCTGGCTTCCACCCCCGCCCCCGGACTCGCCCCCGGACTCACCCCCGGACTCACCCCCGGCCAAGCACATCGTCGCCCATGTTTCATCAGCCGAACTTTCGCGACGAC
>JAAUTM010000296.1 GCA_012031455.1 Phycisphaerales bacterium | reverse complement strand
ATGAGCTGAGCAGCACGTCGATAATGATGCCGTCCTTGCGCTTCCATTGCGTCTCGATAGTTCCCGTGCCATGCTCAAGGATTTGCCGATATTTCTCGCGTCCTACAATGTCAAAGTGTTCTTCACTGGGGTTGATCATGCGGGCAGACTGATCAAGCAGTTCCTCTGGCGCATAACCGGTCAGCTTGCACAACCGCTGATTCACCTTCTTGAAAATGCGGTTGGACACAACGCCGATACCAATCGGGGCACTACGAAAGATGCTCTGGATATATTGGGTACTCTCGCGCAGCGCTTCCTCGGCTCGCATAGGCTCTTCGTTAACATTGAAGGCTGCGGATTTGTCGTTATGCACACTCATCAAATGCCTCCAGTGGCTACGGCGGTGCCAGCATATGGCGGGAAATAATGAAGCCAACGAAAACCCGCCTAGCCATCACTTTACCTGATAATCTGCTGGGCATCATGGGTCTGGCCATCATCATCCTCAAGGATTGCGTGGGTCATACCCATGCTTGTAGCGTACATGTGTGCCTCGCAGCAACTTTTTAATCGTTGCTGATTGAGTGGAATATTGGAATAGATTCGTGACTTGATAAGTTCCATGGTGGAACGGATCGACAATAAAAGTCAGCCGATTCGGGGATACCCTGTTTTGCATGGTTTCATCCATGGTTATGATCATGGCTTATGTAATGAAGTACGATTAATCAAGGTCTGGTATAATGCACGAATACGACATGATGGCTGATATACCTTGGGGCAAGATAGCATTGATGCAGATATAGTATAGGTGATAATATCATGGTAGATTATGGGGTCAGCCCGGCATTTATTGTGTCTTTGTATGGACCACGATTTTCCATCAATGACTTTTGCAATGGCTTGTCGATTGCCAGACGGCTGGGTTTTGACTTTTATCAGCCGGAAATATTCCATAAGGATCAATTGGAGGCTTGGCAAAATGGCGGCGCGGAAATCATCAATCAGGCAGGCAGCGGACTGGGACTCAAAGCCAGTCAATTCGTGGCCCATTTTATGCACGTCTATTTCGCTAGCCCGAAAATAATTCAGTCTGATGCCGGATTGGAGTTGCTCAGACAAACCACCGGATGGGTCCATCAATTCGATGGTTGTAAGGTCCTGACCATTCCGACCCTACCACTGGAAGAAAGCGATTCAATTCGGTCTTCAGAACAATATGATGAAATGCAGAAATACTTATTTGATAAAATCATCGCTTGTCTTGAAATTGTCGAAAATACAGGCCTGAAATTGGCCTTCGAGATTGTGCCATTTTCCGTCATTGGAAATATTGACCGATTTCTGGCGATTTGTGAGGCAATCGGGTCCGCGGAACTGGGGCTTAATTTGGACACCGGACATGCCTGGGCCACACGAGACTGTGTTCACTTGCTGCCCTTAAAAATTAGAAACCGGATTTTTGGACTTCACTTAAAAGATAACGACAGCAACCACAATCAACCGCTGGCGCCGGGTCGGGGAACCATCCAGTGGAAGTTCTTTCTTGAAAATCTTGCCAAAATCGGTTATCTGGGTTCCTTGGATATTGAAATTGGCTGCGAACCTGAGCGGGTATCTGACGAATATTCAAACGGATTGAATTATCTCAAGGGTATATCTCAATAAAACATGATCAAAGCTGGCTCGGTGTGGATCGAAGAACATAATAATGATATGGAGTGTGGTATGAAATCGAAAGTCAAATGCGCGCTGATTACCTCTTTTATCAGCAAGACAAAAGACCGTTTTCATGAGTATAACGAAACTAAAACACTGGAGGAACGTCTGGAGTTGGTGACTCACATGGACGGCATGAGCGGGATCGAATGCATATTCCCTTACGAGGTTAATGATCCAAAGGTTTTAACCCAACTGCTTAAGAAATATGGCCTTGAAATGGCTGCGGTGAACGTGAACGTCAAGGCTGAACCTCAGTTTCGTAATGGTGGACTGACCTCACTCGACGCAGGTATTCGGAAAGAAGCGGTTCAGTATATCAAAAACGCCAAGGATTTTGCCGAAGCTGTTGGAGCCGACAAGGTAACCTGCTGCCCTTTGGGTGATGGGTATGAATTTGCATTCCAATGCGACTACGGCCAGATGTGGAAATATCTGATCGAAACGTTTTCCCAGGCCGGTGACTATAAACGTGAGATTCCCCTGTTTATTGAGTACAAACCCAGCGAGACACGTGGCCGATGCTTTATTGATACTGCCACCAAAACTCTGTGCCTGCTCAATGACATTGGGATTGAACAGATGGGTATCACACTCGATTACGGCCATTCCAAGTACGGCCAGGATAACCCCGCGGAAGTGGTCGCCATGCTTGCTGCCAGCCGATTCCCTTACTATGTGCATATCAATGATAACAACAGCAAGTGGGACTGGGACTATATGGCAGCCTCACACAACTATATTGAATATGTTGAGTTCCTCTACTATCTCAGAAAGTATGGGTACACTGATTATCTGACGAGTGATACCTCGCCGACGCGTTGGGATATCGTGGGCACATTCGAAGCCAACACACGGCTGACCAATCGGATTTGGAACAAACTGGCATCGATTGATGAAGAAAAGTTTGAGTCACTGATTTCAGGCGGCAACTATCTGGAAACCTGGAAATATGTCGAAACCACGTTTTTCGCACTCTGATGTGCGGGAGGTATTAGATGTCATCACAAAAGATAAAAGTCGCCATCGATTGCGATGATGCGGCTGTTGATATGAAAGCTGTCATATCTGACCATTTGATGAAACAAGGTATTGATCTGACCGACCTGAACTACGCAGGCACACACGACAAACCGTTCTATCCGGAAATTGGGTATCATCTGGCTAAACAGGTTCAAAGTGGTAAATACGACCGTGGCATTTTGATCTGCGGAACCGGTCTGGGTATGGCAATGATTGCCAACAAGGTGCAGGGTGTTTTTGCGGGGACTTGTCATGATGTGTTTTCAGCCGAACGACTAAGCAAAAGTAATGATGCTAACGTACTGACCTTGGGGGCGCGCGTGATTGGCCCTGAGGTAGCCAAGATGATTGTAGATGCGTTTCTAAAATCGGAATTTCAGGGTGGAGGTTCAACCCCCAAGGTTGAGCAGATGCGTCAGCTTGAAAAAGAATCATTTGGTAATCACGGATAAACAATGGATTGTGTTATGAAGAAAATCATTAATGATCCCAGCCGAGTTGTGGATGAAATGGTCCAGGGATTTGTGAAAGCCCATCCAGGCCTGTGGCCAGGACGGATAATCCACGGGTGCTCAAATACAAACATGCTCCGGTTCTTGGGAAAGTAGGCATTGTAACTGGCGGCGGTTCGGGACATAAGCCAGCATTCATTGGATACCTTGGACGTAATCTAGTAGATGCCGTCGCGGTGGGCGAGATTTTTTCATCCCCGCCGGCAATGATGTTTTACGATGCATTTAAAGCTGCTGACAGCGGCAAGGGTGTCGCCTGTCTCTATGGCAACTACGCTGGCGACAATATGAATGTCAAGATGGCAATTGAGATGGCAGCAGATGATGGCATTCAAGTTAAGACTGTGGTAGCCACTGATGATGTACCATCGGCTCCCAAGACGGAATTGGCCAAACGCCGTGGGGTTGCCGGGGAGATTTTGATGTGGAAAATCGGCGGCGCCAAAGCCGCCATGGGAGCATCACTGGACGAAGTAATCGCCGAAGCCCAGAAGGCGAT
>JAAUTM010000295.1 GCA_012031455.1 Phycisphaerales bacterium | reverse complement strand
CTCCCAGCGGAATGTTCACGTGACCGGTCAGGTTCCGATAATCGAAATTACCCACAGAACCTGAAACCTTGTATCCGAATTCTTCAAGCTTCGGCTTCGCCGAAATCAGATTGATCGCGCCCCCGGTCGAGTGGGGGATCAGTTGAATCGTCCCTGCCGGTGGCGCGGTCGTTTCACCGCTGGCCGCTTTGTCGGGAGTAGGCGTAGCGGGGGCAGGTGGGTCAGGGGGTGTGCTGGCTGATTCCTTTGCTGTTGCCGAATCGCTGGTGGCTTTGCCCGCATCCGTCTCAGCCATGACATAGGTCACGCATGGCAACCATCCACAAACCAAAAGCAGACGGGTGAGTTTCAGAAAATTGTTCATGGTGCCACCTCTGCTGCAACACTCGACAAAGCTGGCTGATCCGCAGTTGTTGGGGTTTGGGGGACATCCTCCCAGATCGAACTGAGCCGTAGGGTCATGGACAGATCATCGAATCTTCGGTGCGTGGCGAAAGCTGCAATTCCCTCACTCGTACCGGAACCTTGGCGGTGTCCAGCCGGAAAAGAAAATCCGTCACAGCCTGCAATGAGCCATCGCCTGAAGCCTGAAATGACAATTCCCGCACACCCCGGCCTGCGGTGGCGCGGTCCGGCCGAATCGAAAGCAGTTGCACCCGGCTCTCCCTGGCCCAAACCTTGTATCGCCACCAGCAAGCCGCTCTCGGTAGTCGAGGCATCACGCCCAAGCTGTCCCTGTGTGCGCATCGCCCGCAGCCGCCGCTGAGCGCTGCGACTTTGTGAAAGCAGCCGCTCTGACTGCTGGAACTGCTCTTCCAGTTTCTGGGCCTTGGTGATCTGGTCACGACGAAGCTCCAGCAAGGGCGAGAGCACATAACCATCAAGCACCCACAGCCCCAGCACCACCCCGGTTGCCAGCGCCAGCATTTTTTCCCTGCGACCAGCCATCAGTGTTGCCTCCCGCTTTTATGCATCAAGGTCAGCGCAAAGGAAACCACTTTGCTGGTGCGGTCCGTCTGCCTCAGATACAGCAGGCGCACATCTTCAAACGAAGTGCCCCGGCGTAAACCATTGACCAGATTCATGGCCGCACTTTCATCCACCGCTTTGCCTGCCAGTGTGCCCGACAGATCATCGCGCAGGACCAGACTCGTCACCCACACCGGGCTTCCCCGTTGCGAGCCGAGGGCATGGCCAGGCTCAGATCGCGCAGACAATCCAGCATCGCGGGGCGATGGTCGTACCAGTCCCGGGCATGGCTGACCATCTCCAACGTGTCCCGTGCGGTCTGGACCTCGGACGCCATCAGCGCAAGCTGGGTTTCCAATGAGTTGATGTGATGGTCCCGGGTGTACCAGTCCAGGGCATAGCCCAAAGCCAGCAAGAGGACCAGTATTCCCAAGGCCGCCAACCGGGTTTGCATCAGCGAAAAACGACGGGGCTTTTCCATCGCCAGACGGGCGTGTAAAAAATCAATCCGCGCATTCGATGGCTGAACTTCATCGGTCAAGGCGGACATCGCCAGCGCTGCGGCTGGGATATGCGGGGCATCGGGCTGACCCCTGGCAGGTCCAACACTGCTGGTATCAAAACCTCGCAGCACGGGGTTGACCACCACCGTCGCCCCCAACTGGCTGGCCAGCATCGGCCAGGTTTCAGATGAGGCCGTGTCTGTTTCATCCCACACCATCAAGTGCAATTGAACATCCGGGGACAGGGTCAATCCCGCCAGCATGCGCTTGAATTCCGTCGCTGCAAGTGGCGGTTGTTGGAGCAGGCTAGCCTTGGTGCAGGTCAGCCGCTGATTCAGAAGCACCCGGCCAAGCACTTTCACCGCCACGTCCAGCCGACCATCGACTTCATGCACCACCAGCGCTGCCTGAGCTAAATCCGTACCTTCACCCGATGGCGCTTTGACTTCCGCCAAGTTTGCCAGGGTCAGACTCGTACTGGTGATGCCGATGGCCTCCAGCCCAGCTTCGCCAAGCATCCTGCGAATCTGTTCCAATCGAGGTCGAGGCAAGGCCGCCAGCAGCAACTGGCTAGGCTGTGTCGAAGATGCTTCCCCTGCATAATCCAAGACCCATTCCCGGGCCTGATCGCCGAACGACTGCTCGGCTGCCAGGCGCAATGCTCCGGGTACCAGTTCTTTTGCCAGCGGTGGCAAACCTTGCGGTTGCACCAGCAACCAGTTGCCCGGCACACCCACCATCACCGTTTTGCCGGTGTAGGACCCTTCCTTCAAAAACGCCTTGATCGCCCGTCCGATTTCCTCCGGCTGGTCCCATTCCAAACCCTCGCGAAGCATCAGGCTCCCGCTCCGCAGCAAACTCAGTCCCGTCCGCCCTGACTGCACTTGCGCCAAAGTGAATCGTCGCGCCGACAGGGAAAGACCCAGCACCCCGTTCCGCCGAATGTCCAGCATTGATTGCCAACCTTTGAAATTCATCGGCTGCCTCCTTGCGCGATGGATGGCATCGCCACGACCCCCGTGGTCAACGTCCCATCAATCCCACGGCCCTGGCGCAAATCCGTCAGCAAGGCCGGGTCCAGCGGCCAGCCCAGACTGGTCAAATCACGCACATGCAAAACCCTTGGCGGATTGGAACCAATGTCGAACACCACCTGATAACGCACAAAACTACGCCCCTGCCCATCCACTGCCACGATGTCCGCCATGCAGCGATAGGAGGAGATGGTTACCTGACTCAGAATCGGCCCCACCTTGTCGGGCGAAAGGATGTCCGCCAATACCTCCACACTGCCAAATTCTCCCACGCTCTGCCGATGCGCCACGATCGCTTTGGCATCAGCCTCGGTCAGCCCCGGCAAGCACACCAGCACCTGCCATGGCGCGCTGTTGAGGTTGATGCGTCCACGCACCATCCGGGTACGCCTGCCGATGCTCACCGGCTCGGTGGTGTACACCGTCACAAAGGGGAACAAGCCCCGATCCAATAACCCATCACGGTTGTCCGCAGGTTCGCTGGCATCCCCATCATCCTCGTTGGCATCGAGCACCCCGTTGCGATTGGTGTCTTCGCCAAAAAGAAGTTCGGAGGTAATGTCCTTGACCAGCAGCAATTCCTCCACCGTTTCCATGCGATCGTTCTTGGCGTAGTAAGGCGGGTTGCTCAGCTGATACCAAGCACTCTCGGCTCCGCCTGCCTGTACGACTTCATCTTCATCCCACCAGTCCAAAATCCCAGCCGCAAGGTCCGCGGTCATATTCGGCAGCCCCATGAGCATGTCCAGATCCGCATGACTCACATGCACTTTGCCCGCCTCATCGATAAGTCCATAAGCCGGGGTTTGCTCATCATCAAAGTTGGGTTTGAGCAGCCAGTAGTACCCGCCCCCCACGGGCACGGCTGAGCCTCCAATTCATCATCAGTGGGTAAACGTCCACCTCGATCTGTCAGGACTGTCCGCAAATACACCAGCGCTCCCTGGGCCACGGCCTGGGCCTGAGCCTTGGACAGTTGCTGCGAAGCTGCCAGGGCCTCCACCCGCATCGACCGAGCCATCACCAGTGCCAGCGAAGTGAGCACAAACAACACCGCCAAAGCTGGCACCATGATCCCGCCAGCATCGCCTCTCCAAGGCAACCTCCCACGGTGGGCAATGGCGCCACTGAGTGAAGGCGCTGTTTCTTCCCCTCTCCCCCCGGGAGAGCAGGACGTCTGCTTCGCAGGCAGGGGTGAGGGCGCTGTTCCATGCCCCTCCTCCCCGGGAGATGG
>JAAUTM010000294.1 GCA_012031455.1 Phycisphaerales bacterium | reverse complement strand
ACCACCACGATTGAAGGGTGTGAGCAGCGGCTGAATCTGGGGTGATTTGCTCTAGCTGTGCCGGTGAAATCGCCGGGCCTGCGGCTTTGGCAAGTTCATCCATGGGGGTGACGGCCACCACCGACAGACTCAATCCGCAGCAACCCATGAGCAGGGTGAGCGCTCCACCCGTGACCCATACCCACAATGAAGCACGCCTGTAATCATTGTGCATGCTTTGGCCTTGGAGGTGCATCGTGGACGTTGGAATTGGTGGTAATGGAGGCTGCATGGTGCAAGTGTATCCGTGGTGCCAACCTTTTCACAAGGTAAGCAACGTTACCCGGATTGACGCTCTGCGGTCTGACCTGCTTGTGATTTGATCCGCGCAGGTGTCAATGATCGTCACCTGCCTTATGATAAAAGCCATGGCTGATATTTTACGAACCATAGTCGCCACCAAGCGTGTGGAGGTGGCCCAGGCGCTGCAGCGCGTGTCCATCGATTCGTTGCGGGAGCGTGCCCTGGCATCACCCAAGCCGCGCAACTTTTTCACAGCCGTCACCCGGCCCAGAGGGGAACTACGGGTGATTGCGGAAGTCAAACGCGCCAGTCCATCGGCAGGGCTTATCCGCCCGGATTTTGACCCTGTGCAGATTGCCAAAGCATATTTTGAGAATGGCGCCGCTGCCATCAGTTGTCTGACGGACGAAAAGTTTTTTCAAGGCTCACTTTCATTTATCGAGCCGATCAAACAGGCCGTGCCTCTGCCGGTGTTGCGTAAGGATTTCATCATTGACCCGTATCAGTTGTATGAAGCCCGCGTGGCTGGTGCCGATGCGGTGCTGCTGATTGCGGAGTGTCTGGAAGAAGCCGAGTTGATTGACCTGTTGATTCTGTCCACGGAACTGGGGCTGACCACGCTGGTGGAAGTGCACGAAGTCGAAAGCCTGCTGCGGGTTCGCCCCATATCGGTTTCCCCACCCCAAGTACACGCTGCTGGGCATCAACAACCGTGACCTCAAAACCATGAAGGTGGATTTGAGTCACACCTTGCGCATGCTGGAGATGATCGAAGACCGCGACATCGTGGTCAGTGAGTCGGGGATTCGCACCCCGGCTGATGTACAGCGGTTGCAGCGCGAAGGGGTGCAACGCATTCTGGTGGGCGAACATCTCATGCGTCAGCCCGACGTTGGCCAGGCTTTGCGGGAGCTGATGGGCGCCCATCGCCCTGACAAACTCACGTGGCATGGCTGATTCAAATTGCAACGGCAACCCGCTTTCGGGATGCACAAACCCCAGCACCGCTGCATGCAGCGCCAGCCTGCGAAACGGCCAGCAGGGGAGCTTTGCCAGTTCGGGCTTGTACCTCGGATCACCCAGCACCGGGTGACCAGCTTCCGCAAGGTGCACACGAATCTGATTTCGCCTGCCTGTTTCAAGCCTGCAACGAACGAGGGTGATGCCTTTCAGGCGTTGCTGGACCTGGTAATGCGTGATGGCCAGTTCGCCCCGGTCGATATCCGTGGTTGAATAGCGTGACAAGTCCACCCCAGTGGCAAGATAGGATCGAAACGTGCCTCGGTCTTTGCTGATGATCCCTGCTGCCAGCACCAGATACTCGCGTTTGGGTTTGTGCTGAGCAAACTGATCGCGCAACCGATCGGCGATTTCCTGCGTTTTGGCAAACACCAGAAGCCCCGATGTACCCCGGTCCAGACGCTGAACAACCACAGGCTTGTCGCCTTTTCCGCTGCGCTGCAGATAGCGACGAATGGATTCGACGACGGTACGGGCACGGGCCATATCATCGTCCTCATCCTCCGGGACGGTGAGCGCCCAGGCGGCCTTGTCCACGACCAGCAGATGTTGATCTTCGTGAATCAGCCGAAAGGTTGAATCCTTCCAGGGCTTGGGCTTTTCCTTTTGTACGTTATGCGGGTCGAAATTCACGACCACCTTGTCGCCCGGCTCCACCCGGGTGAAATCTTCCTCGCAAATCTGGTCATTGATAAGGACACAACCATGGTCGATAAGGCCACGCACCTTGGCACGGGATAGCTCGGTTAATTGCTGAACGACTTTGTCCACCCGTCCAGCGGTAGATTCATCGACGATTGTTTTTTGTGCGTCTTGGGCATGGTTTGGTTACTGCTGAGTCGATGAGACGGTTAATCGGGGAGCTGGTTAATCGGTAAATCGGTTAATGGGTTGTTGTCTTGTGGTCTTAGTTAGTGTGAAGCCCACGCCGCAATTGGCGTAGGTTCCGACACTCGACCACTCGACCACTTCCCTCATCATACGATGACCTTCAGTCCGTCGTAGGAAAGAAACACGTTCTCCGGCAAACGTGCCGAAAGGTCCTCGTGTCGGATGTCGTGGGCGATGTGCGTGAAGTAACTGCGTTTGGGTTTGATGATCGCAATCTCGCAAAGGGCCTGTTCCACGGTCATATGTGTGGGATGCGGGCGATAGCGCAGGGCATCAATCACCAGCACATCCAAACCTTCGAGCAAGGGGTATGACTCCGGCGGAATAAGACTTACATCCGTGCAATATGCCAGCGACCGCTTGTCCCCGTTGGCTGAGGCGTTCCAATCGATGCGCAAGCCGACTATGGGCAGCTTCCCATGCATCAGGCGAATCGGGGTCCAGCGGGCGTTGTACAAAACAAACGGTTCGCCGATCCGCAGTTCATGAGCGACCAGCGTGGCTACAAACGAGTTATTTTCGTTGCGCTCCGGGGCAAACACATATTCGAAAGTCTGCCGCAGTTTATTCAGCGTCGCAGGCTCGGCGAACATATCCACCGGTTTTTTCATCACGGCATTAAAGCGGCGCAAATCATCGAGCCCGAAAATATGGTCAGCATGAGCGTGGGTGTAAATCACACCATCAATGCGGTCGATGCCGGCGCGGACCATTTGCAGACGCAGTTCCTGGCTGGTGTCGATGAGGTATTGCCGGGTGATCGTCCCGTGGTGACCCGGTCCCTGATCCACTTCGGGCTGAAAAATATCATTGGCCTGGTGACGAAACGTCTCCCGATGAGGGGTGTTCGCTGACATCACAATTTCCCGGGGCACCGGGGTACGACACCATGACACTGGGCCTGCTTCGCTGGTCGCGCGGATCGGTGGAACGGCAGACCGGACAGGCGCAGCCGATCATCGGCACACCCGCACTGGTCCCGGTTCCAAGAAAGAGCAACTCAAGTGGCATGAACGCATTCTATCCGGTAGAAAAAACCGCACCGATACAGCATGTCGCAAACAAGTTCGACGGAGGCCGCACCTTCGGTGCGTCGCTAAACGTAAACGCAATTGCATTAACGATGTTTGATTGGTCGCCCTGCGTCGAACCTTCGGTGCGTCGCTAAAAATACAGAATCGACACGTCAAGGCGCGACCAAAACAATGTCATTTTTGGGGACCATGGGGAGGCCGATTTCTGGTACAATTCCGGTTTGATCCACGGATGGAAAATCGCCCCCACGCAAGGTGAAAAAGCATGGCCAAAACCCCTGAAAATCCCGCAGATGACGCACCTCTTTCGGAGGGGCCGATCATCTCCCCTGATACCTCCGGCGTGCCTGTGCCCGGACGCATGATTGACACCGCCATCGAGCGCGAACTGGCGGACAGTTACCTCACCTATGCCATGTCCACGATTGTGGACCCGTGCCCTACCCGATGTGCGCGATGGACTCAAGCCCAGTCAGCGGCGCATTCTCGTGGCCATGCACGACCTGAACCTTTCGCCCGGTGCG
>JAAUTM010000293.1 GCA_012031455.1 Phycisphaerales bacterium | reverse complement strand
CCACCGGTGTTTCTCCCGCATCGGCCATGGGCTCAACCATACCATTGGTATTCTCCCCTGGAGGATTATCTATTGGATTATTGCTTTCTTTCATAGGTCGCCTTCTTCCTGACAAGTCGCACTAACACAGTTCTATTTACTCATCCACGCCTTAATTTGCGAGTCATTGATCAAAATCGGAAGAGTGTCATGTTCAGTATCAGACATAAGCAACAAGTCGCAGCCATCGCCATCGATATCATTCGACCACTTGTCTACTTAATCACGTCCTTGAGTTTCTTCCACAAACCTTTGTTGGGTGGCAGCACGTTGACTTTTTCAAGTTCCGCCAGCTTGCGAAGCAGTTCTTCCTGTTTCTCGGGGAGCTTTTTGGGTACTTCGATCAAGAGCAGGACCACCAAGTCCCCATGCCTGCTGGAGCGCAGATTGGGCAATCCCTTCTCACGGATGCGCTGGATATCGCCATGTTGCGAGCCGGGTTCGATGGTAATTTCCGCTTCGCCATCGAGGGTGGGAACACTCACCTTGCTTCCCAGAGCAGCCTGGGTGTAGGTGATTGGCAAGCGCACGATCAGGTGGTCTTCTTCACGTTCAAAAGTTTTGTGAGCAGCAACCCGCACGACCACATGCAGATCACCTCGGTGACCGCCATGTTGTCCCGGTTCGCCCTCGCCTTGAACCCGCACCGCCTGGCTATCGTGAATACCGGGGGGGATGTGTACATTGATAACACGCTTTTTGGGCTTTTTCCCAGTGCCTTTGCATTCGCTGCAATGGTCCTTGATGACTTTTCCTGCACCGTTACAGGACGGGCAGTTGGTGATCATGCGGAACATCCCGCCGAAGCCCGATTGCTGGACCTGACCCGCACCACCGCAGGTGACACAGGCCACCGGTTCCGAACCAGGCTTGGCGCCCGAACCTGTGCAGGTCGGGCAGATATCCTGCCGCGTAAACTCTATATCTTTCTCGACGCCCCTGGCGACATCTTCAAGGGTGATTTCGAGGGTGTATTGCAGATCATATCCGCGTGCTGCCCGAGGCCCACGCTGCCTGCGACCACCACCGCCGCCAAAGAGTTGTTCCAGAATGTCCTCAAACCCAAACTGTGAAAAAATAGAGTCCGGGTCCATGGACGAGTAATCGTGCATCGATACGCCACGAAGCCCATCATGCCCGTAACGGTCATAACGCTGGCGTTTTTCCGGATCGGACAACACTTCATAGCCTTCGGCTGCCTCTTTGAATTTCTTTTCCGATTCCGCATCGCCCGGATTGCGGTCAGGGTGATATTTCAATGCGAGTTTGCGATACGCGCGCTTGATATCGTCGGCACTTGCCGATTTCTCCACTCCCAGCACTTCATAGTAATCGCGTTTGGAAGACATAGATTTCACCACAGAGACGTTTCCAGCCGCTTGGAAAAAGCCCAGGCATGGATGTGCCTGGGCTTTGTATTTTCTTCAACGGTTGAGTTTCATGATCATCACGACACCGCGCCGGTCTCGGCTTTCTTGTCATCCTTAAGATCGGTCACCAGCACATTCGTAGTGAGCATCAATCCCGATACGCTCGCTGCATTGGTCAGGGCCGTTCGGCAAACCAGAGCGGGGTCGATGATGCCAGCTTTGTAGAGATCAACATATTCACGAGCCGGGCATCAAAGCCGTATGAGCCTTTCTTTTCCAGCACGCTCTCAACCACGAGGTCCGGGTCTTCCCCGGCGTTGGCAGCGATCTGTGCCAGCGGTGATTGCAGAGCTTCGCTGACAATGTCAAAGCCCAGCTTCTCGTCACCCTTGGCCTTGCTACGGGCTGATTCGACCGCCGAAGCGGCTCGCAGGTAGGCCACGCCGCCGCCGGGCACGTAACCTTCCTTGGACGCTGCCTGGGTTGCATGCAAGGCATCATCCACCCGGTCTTTGCATTCCTTCATTGCCGTTTCGGTAGCGCCACCCACATGGATGATCGCCACGCCACCGGTCAGCTTGGCCAATCGTTCCTGCAACTTCTCCCGGTCGTAGTCGCTGGTGGTGTTTTCAATCTGTTTGCGAATCTGATCGATACGCTGTTCGATATCTTTCTTCTTGCCAGCCCCTTCAATGACAGTGGTATTGTCCTTGTCGATGGCGATCTTCTTGGCTCGACCAAGCTGTTCGAGTTCCACCGATTCGAGTTTGATACCCATGTCCTCACTGATGAACTGCCCGCCGGTGAGCGTGGCAATATCACCCAGCAAAGCTTTGCGACGATCGCCAAAGCCGGGGGCTTTCACCGCCACAACTTTTAACACGCCGCGCAGCTTGTTGATGACCAGAGCTGCCAGGGCTTCATTCTCAACTTCCTCGGCGATGATGAGCAATGGCTTCTGGGCCAATGGCCACCTTGTTCAGCAACGGCAGCAGATCAGGCAGGCTGCTGATTTTCTTCTTCGTGAATCAGAATCAGAGCATCCTCAAGCACACATTCCTGTGTGCCCGGATTCGTCATGAAGTAGGGGGAAAGATAGCCTTTATCAAAACGCATCCCTTCAACATAATCAAGGGTCGTCTCTGCGGTTTTGCCTTCCTCGATCTGTACCACGCCATCTGCTCCAACCTTTTCAATGGCAGTGCCGATGAGTTCGCCGATCTGACTGTCACCATTGGCGCTGATCGTGGCAATCTTGATGAGGTCTTCCTTGCCCTTGACCTTGACCGCCATATCTTTCATCGCCTCGGATGCGACTTCGGCTGCATTGTTGATGCCGCGTTGCAGGGCCACGGGATTGGCTCCGGCTGCGACATGGCGCAAGCCCTGAAGGTAGATGGCCTCAGCCAGTACCGTCGCGGTGGTGGTACCGTCGCCGGCTTTGTCACCGGTTCTCTTGGCAACTTCGACCACCATTTTGGCGCCCATATTCTGGAACGCTTCAGGGACTTCAATTTCCTTGGCAACCGTGACACCATCTTTGGTCACGGTGGGGCTGCCGTAGGATTTCTGCAAAACCACGTTGCGCCCGCTGGGGCCAAGGGTAACCTTGACTGCACCGGCCAGGGTTTCCAATCCCTTTTTGAGTTCGAGCCGGGCTTCGTTGCCGAATAGTAACTGTTTCTGGGCCATGGTAGGGTTTCCTATAATTTAATTTTGCCGCAAAGATCGCGGAGGTCACAGAGAAAACTAGCAAATCAACCTATGTCAATGGTCAACTACTGTCCTGGCTATATAACTCAGCGATCACTACGTTCTCAGCGGTGAATGTCTTGTATATCAATCAAACCGGCCCACAAGGGCACAGCTTCGCTTGTCACCATTGATTCGCTCAGCCTTCCAGCACGCCCAGCAGTTCGCTTTCGCGCATGATCAGGTGCTTATCACCATCGATTTCAATCTCGGTGCCCGAGTACTTGCCATACACCACGGTGTCGCCGGCTTTGACGGTGAGGGCGGTGCGCTGGCCGTCGTCGTTGGTCTTGCCGGGGCCGGTGGCGATGATCGTGCCACGCAGGGGCTTTTCCTTGGCCTGTTCAGGGAGGAAAATGCCCGATTTGGTACGTTCCTCAGCCTGGCCGGGTTTCACCAGCACGCGATCTTCCAGGGGTCGAACCGAAGTTTTGGTAGCTGTTGCGGTAGCCATTTGTATATCACTCCATGAAACGATTATGTTTAATACTGCACTATAAATACGACATTTGAAATCTTAATATCGTAACAATTACATCATCCCGCCCATGCCGCCCATTCCCATTCCGCCCATGCCACCCATGCCGCCC
>JAAUTM010000292.1 GCA_012031455.1 Phycisphaerales bacterium | reverse complement strand
CTGGTTCCACGGGGATTGGTGAAAAGAATCATCAGCAATACCCCCCAGCACAGGGCCAGACCAAGTAGAACCCTTGTCTGCGCAGGAGTGCCTGTTTGAATGTGCCTGCTGCAAGCGTACGATCCAGCAGCAACACCATCAGGGCGCACTGACCATCACTTCCTTGCTGGCCATGCCCAAAGCACAGGCCGCAATCGACAGGCTGTACCAAACCACCGGTCGGGGCGTGGTGAAGGCTCGCAACGCTGCATAAATCGTCAGCAGGTAAAAGAAAACCACCATCAATTCGGTACGCTGCGTCACATACACCACTGCTTCGCTGTTAAGCGGATGCACTGCCCACAAAAGCGCAATGCCCCCCGCCAGATGCACCGGCCAGGCACCGGCAATCACCCCCGCACCGAAAGCATTCTTACTGGCCGTATCAGTCAGTGAAATCGCTTTGGCTCTACCGGCCAGAATAAATGCCCGCAAGGACGGCAGATCGAACACCCGTGCCAACGTAGCCATCAACAGCAGGGCATTGACAATGTGAATTGCCAGGTTCAGGGCGTGATAGCTCCACGGTTCCAAACCGGAGATTTGGTAATTGACCGCGAAGGTCAGACTGACCATCGGACGACCCGCCAGCGGACTGGCCGCAGGGGCGATCATTGCTTCCCAGATCGGCCAGAGCTGACGAAGGTGCTGATTTTCCAGAATGGCTGGTCGATCATCAAAAATGAAAGGGGCGTGATACGAGTGCTGGTACACCCATAGGGCCGACACTACGCATAGCAATGCCCATGCCATCATTACATATGAATGTTTCGGTGCATGGCCCGTTGTCCTTATAGGAAATTTTAGTGCGGTGGCATCCATGAAGAAACTCCGTTCCAAAAGCTTACCGCTTTTTCATGTTGACAATTCTTTGGTGGATACTGCAAAATACCGTGCGGCAAAGGAATTGATGTGGTGTAAATCCTAACTTCCGGTGGAAAATGTGGCCATTTGGTAATAAAAACACCTCTCCTCCTCCTATTCAAAATCTCGATCGTATGGACGTGGCTGCCAAACGCAAAGATGGCACGGTGGACTGTACCATCGTTGTGTCTTCACGCTTGGAAGCCACTACCGCCCATCAGCAACTTCTGACAGAGAAAATCAAGAACTATCTCAAGGATATACACACCCCTGAGTTCGTACGGGAATTCGAGCAACCAAAGTTGGTCCGGATCGTAATCTTTTTGCCATCCCGCCTAGTCCCAAAGTTCTGGAAGTCATTAATAAATACAAGAGCTGGGTGAAAAGCAACGGGGCAGAGCTGGTGACAGAATTCCCCAATCAATCGAAAACCTGAAGTCTGAGGGAAACTGTTATGGAGCGACTAAAACAATTCGTTACCAATGCTGGTTTGATGGGAACCTTGCGGACATTGGCGGTATTAATCTGTCTGGTAATTGTCTCATTCAAGGACACCAGCTTAGGTAAATGGCTGGTCACCCTGCTGGTAACCGGCGTGGTGGGCGGATCGATGTATCTGCTGCGATATTGGCTCGCGGAAAATTCCGGGTGGATCCGTTATCTCATGGTACTGGCGTTTGCTGCCGGACTGGGTTTGTTGGTTTGGATCAGGTTTAATTCCATACCGGATACGTTATTGTTCCATGGCCTTGTTTTTGGAGGCTTGGTGATGTACTTGAGCATCTATTTCTGGATGCTCTCGGATCCACGTATCAGTATTGAACGGTGAATCCATCGCACAGCATGAAGGGGCTTGTGCTGAATACTTGCACTTTCCCGCTGTGAATCCGCATGCCACATTACGCCCGTGACACAAAATACTGTTTCACCCCTGTGTCATTTCCTTGAGCAGTTGGAAGAAACCCCGTTTGCGGGTGGAGTTGATCCCCCAGTCCGCAGGCATGCTTTGATACCCTTCTTCGTAGGCGGTTTCGCCTTTCAACCGGTAATCGAAATAACCCCATGAGGCGTACTTGCTCACGGCGGCGATCATGTTGTTGTCCGGCTTGTCAAACTCGAAATGGTCATCTTCATTGAACACCACCGGCTGGCCGCGGAACTCCGGCTTGCTCCGCACCTCGTCCACCATTTTGCGGATACGATCCGGTTCGTTCTGACCATTACCGTGCAGCAACAGCAAATCACTGCTCTTGATGATATTGGCCGGAGGGATACCGCCGCCGCCCATGCTCGTACCCACCAGCAGCCGACCATCTGCCGTACCAAATCGTCCCTGTGAATACGTTTTCACCAGATCAATCAGTTCATGCACCCTCGGCGGACAGATGATCTCATGCTGGTATGCCTTCACATTCACTTCATTGGCGATTTCGATCAGCAGATTGGTGTAGCCTTTGTCCGCCAGCCAATCGACCGCATTTTTTACACCCCGGATCACCGCTGCCTCGTCCTTGAGCCGTTCATCCTGGCCAAAGTAGAAAAAGCTGAGCATCACGACCATGCCCAGTTCATCGGCCTTGTCGAGAATTTTTTCCAGCCGATTCATGAAAGCGGGTTTCAATCCCCCCTGTTCATCGAAAGCTGTGTTGATCCAAGGCTGACCCTTGCTGTAACCCTCCGGACTGCCACCTGCATGCACAAGGTAAACGCCAGCAGGCCATGGTCATGCCAGAGGGGCATGGCCGCAATGAATTCACGGGTATTCCGTTCAGCATCCCACGGGCCGTCGGGGTAGTTCCACCGACTGCGCGTTTCCGGGTTTCATCATCGAAAATCCCCTGCACCATTCGGCTGTTCATCAGCAGCCCTTCGATTTTCATCCCCCGAAAGCTGCGGCCCGGATATGTCGGCTGTCCATTGATGTAAAACTGCCCGTTCTGAATCGTCACACTGGTTCGGCGTGGGAGCGGCATCGTCTAGACTCCTGAATTAAATAAAATGGATCAAATTAGTCCAAGCTCATACAAGGTATTGCATGGTAAACATAAATCCCCTGTTACACTAGTGTCCCGGTTCTTTCCATGGAGCGGACGACCCCAAGGGCGAATGACAATGAAAAGCAAACTTCCTGAATTGTGGCACCTGATGCTGGTGTTTTTGCTGATACAGGTGGGTTCCATTTCCTATGCACAACCCGCTCCCGCTGCTACCCCGGCTGAGGCGATGTCCCCTGCAAGCACCGCCAACAAGGTTTCCTATATCGGGGGGGCGGGTGCCCAGCAAATGACGGAAATTTTCCGTTTGTCCGATGGGACTTATCTGCTCGGTGGCAACGCCACGAATATCGACTTCATCCCTGCCAATGCCCCGCGCATCGAATTGGATGGTTCGGTCATCCGCAGCGGTGGATCCAATCGTTTCGCACTGATGCTGCATGTGTCTGCTGACCTGCAAAAAGTTCTTCATGCCCTGTACCTGCCCAAGGGTGTCTGCAATGACATTCGAAGGATTCGCTCCAGCGGCAAGCCGGGCGAGAAAACCGGCGACATTTTCATCTCCGGCCCACGCAGCAACGGTGACCCCGAAGCCGATGGCGGTGCGGATGGTTACTACATTGCCAAGCTCAACGGCAACTTCATTGATCAGGTCCCCAGCGGATTTGCATGGGTGCATCATGTGGCAGCTTTGGGCGAACACCAGCATTTTCAACCCTGGGATGTGGATAATCTGGGACGGGTGTACTACGCAGCGGGGAATGGCTTCAGCAAGACTTGGTCAGCGATCATCGACTCAATCCTCAAGGCCAATATGACAAGGTTGAACACTGGGCGATTGCATCTGACGGCCGACGGCCCATGGC
>JAAUTM010000291.1 GCA_012031455.1 Phycisphaerales bacterium | reverse complement strand
TTTCACGAGGGCGTTTTCGCCGCAGCCTGCGCAAGCTCCGCTGAATTCAAAGAGCGGCAGCATGAACTGTGAACCCTTGACATCAATGCGGGTGATTTTCTCGCGTGCCGGTTCGGGCAGTTGCAGGAAGAACTCGACGTTCTCGCGTTTGGAATCACGCAGCGGAGCCACGGGTTCCATGTTGATGGCCTTGTGGCGGGGGTTGCTCTTGTCCTTGGCGGGGCAGACGTTCACGCAGAGTTGCAGCCGGTGCAGTCATCGGGGAACACCTGAATGGTGAACTTATCACCCTTGAAATCAGGGGCTTTGTAATCGGTGGACTTGAAATCAGCCGGGGCATTTGCCAGGGCTGCAGGGTCGTACACCTTGGCGCGAATCGCCGCATGGGGACAAACCATCGCACACTTGTTGCACTGGATGCAGATGGATGAATCCCACACCGGGACCTCGGCGGCAATGGCGCGTTTTTCCCACTTGGTCGTTCCCGTGGGCCAGGTGCCATCGATGGGGAAGGCCGAGGTGGGCAGCATATCGCCTTTGCCAGCGAGCATGACCGAAGTGACCTTGCGTACAAAATCAGGGGCATCGCCACTGACCATGGGCGGGCGGGTGAAGGTCGAGGTGACCTTGCCGGGGGTCTTTACTTCGAAGAGGTGTGACAGAGTGTGATCGACAGCTTCGAAGTTTCGACGGACGACTTCATCACCCTTTTGCCATAGGTTTTCTTGATGGCGTATTTAATCTGGTTGATGGCTTCCTCGCGGGGCAGCACGCCGGAGATGGCGAAGAAGCAGGTCTGCATGATGGTGTTGATGCGGTTACCCATGCCGGTTTCACGGGCCACGGACTGGGCATCAATGGTGTAAACCTTGAGCTTCTTATCGAGAATGGTTTGCTGCAGCTCGCAGGGCAATTTATCCCAAACTTCATCGGTGTTGTATGGAGCATTCAGCAGGAACGTGGCTCCATCCTGAGCGTATTCCAGCACATCCATTTTTTCCAGGAACTGGAACTGGTGACAGGCGACGAAGTTGGCTTTGCTGACAAGGTAAGTCGAACGAATCGGGCGGGGACCAAAGCGCAAGTGGCTGATGGTCATCGAGCCTGATTTTTTGGAGTCGTAAACAAAGTAACCTTGGGCATAATTGGGCGTTTCCTCGCCGATGATCTTGATGCTGTTCTTGTTGGCACCGACCGTGCCGTCAGCCCCAAGCCCGTAGAACAGGGCACGAACCACATCCGCGGATTCGATGTCCCAATTCTGATCGTAGGGCAGCGAGCTTTGGGTGACATCTTCCATGATGCCGATGGTGAAGTGGTTTTTCGCCTTGCCGGTGAGGGCTTTGGTCAGTTCGTCGTACACGGCCTTGACCATGGCCGGGGTGAATTCCTTGCTGGACAAACCGTAACGACCGGCCAGCACCTTGGGCATGGCAAAGGGAAGCGTTCCCGAATTTTGGGATTCCATCAAGGCGGTCATCACATCCAGATACAACGGGTCGCCGGTGGCACCGGGTTCCTTGGTTCGATCCAGTACCGCCAGAGCTTTGGTGGTTTTGGGCAGGGCTTGAACAAAGGCGCTGATGGGGAAAGGCCGGTACAGCCGCACTTTGAGCAGACCGACCTTTTCACCCAGCTTGGAAAGGCAATCCACCGTTTCATGGGCGGTTTCCGCGCCTGAACCCATGATGATGATGACGCGCTCGGCATCGGCAGGGCCTACGTAATCAAAAAGGTTGTATTGCCTGCCGGTGAGCTTGGCGAACTGGTTGAACTTGTCCTGCACGATGGCGGGCAGGGCATTGTAGAAGGGGTTGCAGGCTTCACGGGCCTGGAAGAAGGTGTCAGGGTTCTGGGCGGTGCCACGCAGCCGGGGATGGTCAGGCGTCAGGGCACGGTTGCGATGGGCGCTGATGTCGGATTCGTTGAGCATCGAGCGCAGGTCTTCATCGGTGAGTTCCTCGATTTCGCCACTTCGTGAGAGGTGCGGAACCCGTCGAAAAGTGCATGAACGGCACACGGCTTGACAACGTGGCGGACTGGCCGATGAGGGCAAAGTCGTGGGCTTCCTGCACACTGTTGGAGCAGAGCATGGCCACACCGGTCTGCCGACATGCCATCACGTCGCTGTGATCACCGAAGATAGACAAGGCATGGGTCGCCAGGCATCGGGCTGCGACATGCATGCAGAAGGGGGTGAGCTCGCCCGCAATCTTGTAAAAGATTGGGGATCATCAAAAGCAGACCCTGGCTGGCAGTGAAGGTGGTTGACAGTGAGCCAGCCTGCAGCGCCCCGTGAACCGAGCCGATGGCCCCGGCCTCGGACTGCATTTCCGTCACATCCGGGATCAGGCCCCAGATGTTCTTTTTGCCCTGCGTGGCCCACTCATCACAGAACTCACCCATCGGGGATGAGGGTGTGATTGGATAGATAACAATGACTTCATTGGTGCGATGGGCGACCGAGGCTGCCGCTTCGTTGCCATCCACCGTAATCATGCGACGCGACTTGCTCATACCGTTTTCCTTTGAACAGTTCCAAGATTGCCGACGTCGTGAGGCCGACTTCATTGGTCCGGCAACGACCGGGCCTGGTCCTCGCATACCTGCCTGGTTGGAAAAGAACGTGCCACCGGCAAGCGGTCAGCATTATTCGACAACAAAGCCTATCAAAAGACCCTTATGTCGAACAAAACCATCTTACCAAAAATTTGATCGAGTTGGCGATACCGACTTCATGAAACCGCAAATCATACTTTTTCCGCTGTGAAACTCACAACGTGCTGGCAGCCCCGGCGGCAGCGGCATCCATAAACCATGTCACCTGATCACTCATCAAGGGCAAACCGGTGACGGGATACCGGGCTGGGTCTGGGCCTTGATCCTGCAGTTGTCTGGCGATGGTTTGCAGCATGGCAGCCTTGCCAGCCCCGGTCACCAGCAACGCCAAGGCTCGGGCAGCGTGCAATAGCGGATAGGTCATCGTCAGGCGAATCGGCGGCTTGGCCGTTGGCCCATCATTGTGGGTCACCAGTTTTTCCCGTTCCTGCAAAGCGGGTGAATCGGGAAACAGGCTTGCGGTGTGGCCATCATCCCCCATGCCCAGAAGCACAAAATCCAGCATCGGCACCAAATCGCCGGGTGACTGTCCCACAATGACATCACGCAATTCCCGTTCGTAAGCGGAGCCAGCATCCGCCTGCATCACCGGCATGGGGTGGAGCTGCCTCTGCTTGAGCGGGACATGATCCGCCAGGGTTTCGCGGATCATTTTCCAGTTGGAGCGGTCATCGGTTTCAGGCACGCAACGTTCATCCACCAGCCAGAGATGGGTTTTCTGCCACGGGATGCCCCGCCAGCGAGGGTCGATGACCAGATTCATGTAAAAAGGTTCGGGGGTGGATCCGCCTGAAAGTGCCAGGTGAAAAACGCCACGTTCCTCAATGGCATGAAACGCTGCTGCGAGCAGGGTCTGCGCCAGATCATCATGCAACCGGGCCTTGTCCCTGGCCAGATGCACCTGTCCCAGACTATCGAGCGAAGTACGTGCCATGCGGTCGGGCTTCCATGTTGCAGGCTTTACCGAATATCCTTGATATTCAGCGCTGATTCCCCCAATAACTGATTGGCGGCTTCCAGTTTCTCCCTGCTGGACACCACACAGACCGCTGCAACTTTCATCTGGGTTTCCAGCACATTCAGCAGCGAGCGTTTTGATTTCCCGGGGCGTGGCACTCTTCAACCGGGCAAAACGGGCTTCACGT
>JAAUTM010000290.1 GCA_012031455.1 Phycisphaerales bacterium | reverse complement strand
GTGCAGTGGTGGTCAAGCGGTGTGCGAGTGCGACCAAGGCTGTGGTGAAAAAGCCAGACTCAACCCAGCCAGATCAGCGCCATCGGTCTGTCGGGGCAGATGCATGGGTCGGTGTTTTTGGGTCAGGGTACCCAGCCCCTGCGCCCGGCACTGCTCTGGAACGATCAGCGAACCACCGCCCAGTGTGCGGAAATCGAAGCAGCTTTGGGCGGACGGAGCAAGCTCATCGAACAGGTCGGCAACCCGGCACTCACCGGATTTACCGCCCCGAAAATATTGTGGGTGCGCCAGCATGAACCACGGGTGTACGAGAAAACCCGGCACATCCTTTTGCCCAAGGATTACATCCGTTTGTGCATGACCGGGGAGTATGCCACCGAGGTGGGCGATGCTTCGGGGACGTTGCTGCTGGATGTGAAAAAGCGCTCCTGGAACAAACTCGTACTGGAAAAGTTGTCGATTGATGCCGCATTGCTGCCCGCTTGTTTTGAGTCGCATGTTGTGAGCGGGAAACTGCACAAAGCGGGGGCGGCTGCATTGGGTTTGATCGAGGGTACGCCGGTGGTCGGTGGCAGCGGCGATCAGCCTGCGGGCGCAGTGGGCAACGGTATCGTCAGCAGCGGCATCGTGTCGGCAACTTTGGGTACATCGGGCGTGATGTTCGCCCATGCTGATGAACCCACGTACGACCCTCAGGGCCGTGTGCATACCATGTGCGCCGCTGTGGAAGGCAAGTGGTGCGTGTTCGGGTGCATGTTGTCAGCGGGTGGCTCATTCCAGTGGTTTCGCAACCAATTGGGTCAGGCGGAAATGCTCGCTGCCAAAAAGCGCAAGGTGGACCCTTATCAGTTACTCGTGGAGGAAGCTGCCAAGGCTCAGCCGGGTTGTGAAGGACTTTTCTTTTTGCCCTATTTGACGGGGGAAAGATGCCCTTACGCCGACCCGCTGGCACGAGGCGGATGGATCGGGCTTACGGCTCGACATGACCGGCCAGCGATGATTCGCGCCCTGATGGAAGGTGTGACGTTCGGCATGGCTGATGCTCTGCGAATCATGGAAGCAATGAACCTGCGCATCGACACGGTGCGCTTGTCAGGCGGAGGGGCACGCAGCGCATTCTGGCGACAATGCAGGCGGATATTTATGGGAAACCCGTGGCTGTGATCAACGCCCAGGAAGGGCCGGCTTATGGCGTGGCGATTCTGGCCGGGGTCGGCACAGGGGTCTGGCGCGATGTCCCGCAAGCCTGCAAAGCAGTGATCCGGGAAACCGAAAAACGCAAGCCTGTGAAGAAGACCACCCAACTCTACAAGCGTCAGCATGCACAATATCAGCGACTCTATGCGGCACTCAAGATGAGTATCCGCGCATCGCAGCATTGTGAGTTTGAGTTGGAAGATATCCGGGGCTCGAAGCCTCGGCGTCAAAAGACAGATATCCGAGGTAAAGGCCTCATTTTCGTGACACATGTGCCCCAGTCTTCATCTCCGTTCATGATTGTTACACTGTTGTAATGTCCGAGCGTAATGAACAACAAGAAGCTGAGGAATCACGCCGCCAGGGGTTGTTACCCTGGAGCGTGGGGCGTACGCTTGGCGCTGCTGCCGATTCGTTTTCGCGGGCGCTGACCCATCTGTCACTTGGTCCGCAGTTGCGTGGAAAAAACAAACCGGGTTCTTCCCCCGGGTATCGAAACCCACGAACTGGCATCAATGGCCTCGGCGGCTCCCCCTTCCACCGCCGGCCCGGTGCGTTTGAGCTGCATCGACTACAGCCCCGATCGTGTTCAGGTTAGTGAAATTGATGACATCGAGGATTTCATCATTCACCACCGTCCGCAATGGGGAACGGTGCGCTGGATCAATGTCGATGGCTTGTCAGATTTAAATCTCATCCGCGGACTGGCGGAAAAATATCGCCTGACATCCCCTGGCCATCGAAGATGTGCTCCATGTCACCCAGCGCCCCAAGGTGGACCCCTACCCTGATGAAGGTGATTTTCAGGCCCGCATGTTCCTGCTCATCCGCATGATCCAGCTTCGTGAAGGGCGTCTGCACAGCGAACAGATCACCATGTTCCTTGGCCATAACACCGTCATCACCTTTCAGGAAACCCATGGCGATGTGTGGGACCCCATTCGTCAACGCCTCAATGTCAAAGGCTCGCGTTTGCGATCCAACGATGCCAGCTTTCTGGTCTATTCCCTGGTGGACTCGGTGGTCGATCACTGCTTCCCCATTCTCGAATACTACGGCGACAAACTGCACGAATTGGAAGAGGAAGTCCTGGACAACCCCAACATGGAATCAGTGCAGCGGATGCACGAACTCAACCGGGAGTTCATGCTGCTGCGTCGGCAGGTCTGGCCCATGCGCGATGTCATTCAGTCCCTGCAACGCGAAACCCACGAGTGCATGAGTGACATCACCCGTACCTACCTCCGCGACGTGTATGACCATATCGTGCAGGTGATCGATATGATCGAAACCTACCGTGAAATTGCGGCCAGCATCGCCGAAACTTATGCCACGCTTTCGGGGAACAAGCTCAATGAAGTGGTGAAAGTGCTGACCGTGCTCACCGCGATTTTCACCCCGCCGATGTTTCTGGCCAGTGTTTATGGCATGAACTTCAAAGTGCTGCCCGAACTCAACTGGCAGTATGGGTATGTGATCTTCTGGGTGGTGTCGATCATTTCATCGGTGGGCCTGGTGTGGTGGCTCAAACGCCGGGAATGGTTGTAATAAGCCAGCCGGTGCCCGACGATCAGCACCAATCATTTCCAGGCTGCCCCGGAACATCCAGTTGTTAAAAATCAGATGTTGTAATCAGCCACAAACACCTGGGCTTGTCGGGCGCGGGTGAAAACCTTGTCCCCGATTGACAGGTGCAATTCACGGAAGCGCTGATGGGACATTTCAGCCTGGATGGTGCGGCCATCCTCGGCAAGTAATTCGATTTTCACCATCGGGCCTGCGGACTGAATGCGTACGATGCGGGCAGGCAAATCCTGCTCCTGGCCTTTTTCGAGAAGGATGTCCAGTTCATGGGGACGCACCAGCAGCCGTGCGGGTTTGCCCTCGGGGTTTCGCCCATGGAAAAGATTGACGTTGCCCAGAAAGTTCATGACAAACTCATTGGCAGGCTGATGAAATACCACATCGGGGCTGCCGACCTGTTCAATTTTCCCACGGTTCATGACCACCACCTGATCCGCCACTTCGAGGGCTTCTTCCTGATCGTGTGTGACAAACAGGCTGGTGACGTGAATCTCATCGTGCAACCTGCGCAACCAGCGGCGAAGCTCCAGCCGAACCCGGGCATCCAGTGCTCCAAACGGTTCATCCAGCAGCAACACCTTCGGCTCCACCGCCAAAGCTCTTGCCAGCGCGACACGCTGACGCTGACCCCCTGATAGCTGTGCAGGCAGTCGATTTTCCAAACCCTGCAACTGCACCAGACTTAACAGTTCCATGACCTTGGCGCGAATCTGCTCTTGTGTGGGGCGCTGATGGCGGGGCTTGACACGTAAACCAAAGGCCACATTTTCAAACACACTCATGTGACGGAACAGAGCGTAGTGTTGAAAGACAAAACCCACCTTGCGTTCACGCACATGCCGATCCACCACATCCTGATCCTCAAAGAGAATCTGTCCCGCTGCCGAACCATCCGGACGCTGGTCCGCATGTTCAAGCCCGGCTATCAATCGCAACAAGGTGGTCTTGCCCGAACCCGAAGGCCCCAGCAGTGCCACAAGCTGGCCTT
>JAAUTM010000289.1 GCA_012031455.1 Phycisphaerales bacterium | reverse complement strand
CTGCAATTGGAGTTGGAGACCGGCGATTCCCCCTGTATGAGATGAGCATTTCCCCCACCTGCCTGAACATCCGCATGCAATAAATCATCTCCTTCATAGACGGATTCTTTTTCCTCTTGATGTTTGGTATTTGTTAGGGTATCATCCCGGTGTGTTGCGGGGATGGAGGCCCGGTCGTGCTGCGTTACCTGTTTATCGACATGAACAGCTTCTTCGCCTCGGTGGAGCAGCAGGAGCACCCGGAGCTGCGCGGCCAGCCGGTGGGCATTGTCCCCACACTCGTAAACACCACCTGCTGCATTGCCGCCAGTTACGAGGCCAAGGCTTACGGGGTCAAAACCGGCACGGCTGTGCATGATGCCAAACGTCTATGTCGGCACATCCGTCTGGTGGTGGCTCGGCCAAAGGTGTATGTGACCTATCACCATCGCATCATTGCTGCCGTCGAATCGTGCCTGCACGTGGATCAGGTCTGTTCGATTGATGAAATGTACGGTCGGCTGCTGGGCATCGAGCGTGAACCGGAACAGGCGGCAGTCATGGCGTACCGGGTGAAGGCAGCGGTACGGAAAAGGTCGGACCATTTGTGCGCTGCTCCATCGGCATGGCCCCCAATCCCTGGCTGGCCAAGGTCGCCTCCGACATGCAGAAGCCCGATGGTTTGACGATGATCCTCCCGGAGCAGATGCCCGAGGCCATTGACAGGCTGGAACTGACCGACCTGCCGGGCATCGCAGGGAATATGGAACGGCGGCTGCATGCCCACGGGTGACCACGGTGCGGGAGCTCTGTCAGCTTTCCCTGGAGGATTTGTCGAAGGTCTGGGGGAGCAAGGTGCTGGGGTCCATCTGGTGGCACCAGTTGCGGGGGCGGGATTTACCCTGGCGACCCACTCGTCGGCGGATGGTGAGTCATTCGCATGTGCTGGCTCCGCCTTGGCGCACCCCGGAGCGGGCGCATGCGGTACTGGTTCGACTGGTACACAAGGTGGGGCATCGGCTGCGTCGCATCGGGTACTGGGCCGGGCATCTCACGGTGGCGGTGCAGATGATGGACGGGCCGACCTGGGCGAGGCGGAGATCGCTGGGCATGTGCCGGGATACGCTGAGCATGTTGCAGGCACTGGAATCGGCCTGGGGGGAGTTGCCCCCTGGCAAGCCGTATCACGTAAGTGTGGTGCTATCGGAGCTGGTGGCGCAAGGCTCGGCCCCGCTGCCGTTGTATCCGGATCATGTGCGTCGCAACGCTTTGGCGGATGTGATGGACCGGCTGGACAGCAAATACGGCAAGCACACGCTCTACTTTGCGGGAATGCATGGCACCGGTGAAACCGCCCCCACCCGCATCAGTTTCACGCAGATTCCCCAGCCGGAGGATTTTGAGGAACTATTGTCACCCGGTCCCTGACGTGGCCCTGAATGATGGACTGATCACACCGCTTTACGAAGTTCGCTCACGCCGGGGACAGCAGTTTCCCCTGCGGGGCGGACCATTTCCGGGACAGCCGAGTGCAGCACTTCGAGTAGTTGGTCACGAGTGACATCCTGCCAGTGATGCCGACCTTTGCCATCGGCGTAACCCCGCAAACGGTCGAAGGCTGCGATGACATGACGCATACGCATGGCATCGGGGCGGGCAGTCTTCCACATGCGCACGGATGGGTGCGGCGTGGGGATCATTTCTTCGCTTTCGTAGGCCAGTTCTTCGAATAGTTTTTCACCCGGACGGATGCCGGTAAATTCGATGGCGATGTCGTACCCCGGCTGCATCCCCTGAGAGCGGACAAAACGCTCCGCCAGTTCGACGATGCGGATGGGTTGGCCCATGTCCAGCAAAAATACTTCGCCACCCCCGGCCCCACCAGCGTACACCGCCGACTGAATCACCAACCCGGCAGCTTCGGGGATGGTCATGAAATAACGGGTCATGCCCGGATGGGTCACGGTGATCGGCCCGCCACGCGAAAGCTGCTCGGACCAGATCGGCAGCACCGAACAGGCTGAACCCAGCACGTTCCCGAATCGCACCATGGAAAAAACAGTGTCGCTGCGACCGGTGAGGTACTGGGTGTAAAGCTCGGCCAGGCGTTTGGTGGCCCCCATGACGGAACTGGGACGCACGGCCTTGTCACTGGAGATCATCACAAACCGGCCAGCACCCACCTTGCAGGCAGCATCGGCGATGGATCGCGTCCCATAAAAATTGTTCTCCGACCGCAGCACTGGGGTGTTCCTCCATCATGGGCACATGCTTGTGGGCAGCGGCATGGAAAATGACGTGAGGTTTATGGGCGGTGAGTACCCCCAGGGTGCGCGGGGCATCGGTGACATCATGCAGCACCGTGGAACGGGCGATGGCGGGGTAACGTCGCGCCAGGTCACGGTCGATTTCAAAAAGTGCGTTTTCGGCTCGCTCGACCAGCACGATGCGGGAAGGCTCAAACCGGCAGACGGTACGGGCCAGTTCCGAGCCGATGGAGCCACCCGAGCCGGTGATAAGCACCACCTTGCCGGTGACCAGTTCGCGGATGCTGGTTTCATCCAGCGGATGCGGCTTGCGATCCAGCAGGGCTTCGGGATCGATGGACCACAGCGGTGAACGGCCAGACTCAACCGGAACCCGCTGGGGCCGGGGTGTCGTGGTCAAGGTCAATGCACCAGCAGGCTTGATGTTGTGAGTCTTGGTGCGGGTCTCGTTACCTTGCAAAAGCTCAAGCGGATTGATTCGACCCGCCAGTTGATCTTCGAGGGTGGGCAAATATCGCCAAATGACCCCCGCATGGTCCAGGTCTTTGGTCAGCTTATTGATCACATCAATTTGGGCCAACGGCAGCGATAACAGCACCGTGATGGCATCCGGCTGCGATCGCTGTTCAAGAATGGTTCTCAAATTGGGCTGGATGGGGATCGAATGGGCTTGCAGTTCCGGAGTCTGTTCATCAAGGCACACCAGAGCTTTGGGCTGGGCGGTGGCGTGACCCATGAGCGGCCATTGGGCAAGCATGGCCAATAAGGTGCAGGCGCTGCCCACGAGAACAACCTCACCAGATGAACCGGGTTGATGCTTCACCGATGTCTTTGTTTTGGTATTCAAGGCAAACCCATTTGATACTGGTTAATTCCACCCACGCTTGCGCATCGGCTGGTGGTTCACTCCTTCTTGACTCATGACTTATCGGCCAATGACAAGAAAAATCACCAGATAAAAACATGAAATACAGGATTGTCTGGTCCTTGATTCAACCGGCCCGAAAATGTTGCCGATGACGATGTTAGTAGGGATGTTTACCCATAAGTTGGGGGGGGGTTCCCCGGAGGTCCATCATGCCCAGTTCGTTTGAACCTGTTGATGCTCGTCACACCCCTCGCCTTCGCTTGCCAGCCATGTACACACTGGTGCGCGTCAGGCCTACGGGTTATCCCAAGTTTTTATGGACGGGGTACATCTACGACATCAGCGCCACGGGGATGAGGTTTGAACTGGATGTGGTGCTGGATCCCGGAACGGATATTGAAGTGCGAGCCATGCTGCCGGGGACTTCGCAGATCACGTTTGATGCCCGGGGCAAAGTGGTGCGAATTCATGATGATGAACCCGGACCTTGCCGCATGGGCATGACGTTCGATCATTTCCGTCATCACGCTGATCGCCGGGAATTGCAGAACTATCTGGAACAATCGCAGTGGTCGCAGGCAGCGTAAGAGATTTCGGATTTCGGATTTCGGATTTCGGATCAGTAGTGTCCGGTTAGAAGTCGAATAGAGGCAGTTGGTTACGATC
>JAAUTM010000288.1 GCA_012031455.1 Phycisphaerales bacterium | reverse complement strand
CCATGGTGGATACACATACACACTACGCATACAAACGTCATCCGTCAATCGTATTGCCAATTGACCGTTCAAGTGTCCCTTGCCCCTCGTATTAATCAGTTTTGCTTCTGTTGATCGACTGCGTCGAATCATACCGCTGTGCGATCGGCATCCTTCGACCAAAACCAAATGCCCTGCCGGTCACCTTGATACCCGGGGCGGCCTGCTTACGCTTGTACTCGTTGCCATCGATCAATTTCACCACTCGCAGAATGACCTTTTCATCCACATCTGGTAACTCCTTCACTATCTGCGGAGCGCTTTTTTCCTGTTCCACGTACCTCTCTACGATCTGGTCCAGCACATCATACGGCGGCAAGGAATCCTGATCCGTCTGATTGGGGCGCAACTCCGCACTGGGCACTTTGGTAATGGACCTTGCGGGGATCACCGGCCCTTGGAATGTCTGGAACAGCGGGCAGGCCGGAGTATTGATCCAGCGGGCCAGATCCCACACCATGGATTTGGGGACATCGCTGATGACCGCCAGCCCGCCACACATGTCGCCGTAGAGCGTGCAGTAGCCCACAGCCAGCTCGCTCTTGTTGCCGGTGGTGACCAGCAGCGAGCCGAACTTGTTGGAAGAGCCATCATGGTGACGCCACGGATACGGGCCTGAATGTTTTCCTCGGTGGTATCAGGGTTCTTCCCTGCAAAGTGAGGGGTCAGGCTTTGTTCGAAAGCATCGTGCATGTCGCTGATGGGGATGACAGAAAACCGGATTTTCAGCTGCTGCGCCAGCTCGCGGGCATCAGACAGAGAATGATCAGAACTGAATCGCGAAGGCATGGCCACACCGTGTACATTTTCGCTGCCGATGGCTGCCACACAAAGAGCTGCGGTCAAGGCCGAGTCAATCCCACCCGAAAGCCCCAGCACAATCGACCTGAACCCGCACTTGCGCACATAATCACGCAAACCCAGCACCAGCGCGTGATACACCGATTCAATCCCGGTTTTGTGCTTGTGTGGTGAGCCAGTTGTTAGAGTGGAAGTGGTGGCAATGTTCATCGAAGCAGCAGAGGAGTCTCCGACTGGCACATCGACCACCAGCAGGTCTTCTTCAAAATCACGAGCCTGGGCAAAAATATGACCATGACGATCCACCGCGCAGGAATTGCCATCAAACACCAGCTCATCGTTGCCCCCGACCTGATTGCAGTAGAGCAGGGGCAGGCCATGAGTACGGGCGGCATTGGCGAAAAGCCTTCGACGCACATCATGTTTACCGACTACAAACGGCGAGGCCGAGCAATTGACGAACACCTGCGCCCCCTGCTCCGCAAGCTCAGCGATGGGGTCATCATGGTAAAGCGTTCGCCCCAGCACCGTCGGATCATTCCATAAATCTTCGCAGATGCTTACACCTAGCCGGATTCCTTCAAAGTCAATGATGTCGACCCTTGGCCCAGGCTCAAAATAGCGCTGCTCATCAAACACGTCATAGGTGGGCAGCAAACTTTTCACATGCCGTCGTGCAATGCGTCCATGCTGACAAAGCGCAGCTGCGTTGTAGAGGGGCCTGCCTTTCTGACCATCATCCGACCAGCAGGGATACCCGACCAGCGCAGCGATATTGGTGCAATGACTGGCGATGCCTTGGACCGCAGCCATGCACTGGTCAATCACTGCGGGCTTTAGCAAAAGGTCTTTGGGAGGATATCCAAGAATCGCCAATTCCGGGAACACCACAAGACCGGCCCCGGCTTGGGCGGCCTGCCCGATTGCACCGGTAATGATCCTGCTGTTACCGGCGATGTCACCCACCGTAGGGTTGATTTGAGCCAACGCGATGCGGATGGTGTGAGTCATGACCGATTATTGTAATCCAACCAGCCACCGATAGGCCGGGCTATTGTGAATCACCCCAAGTGGCTGTATGTGATGAGTCATCGACGCTGTAAACAAACCACCTGCGCTTCGCCGAGGCACGGCTCGAAGCCTGGCGAAGACAATAAACTGTCAGCGTTACCCCCTCACTGGTTCGCAATTTCCACCAATGGCGACGCAGATACATCTCGCCACTGCCCCCTTCGGGAGCACTGGTGATCCATGTTTGCAGAACTTCATCCACTTCATGTATCTGACCCCGCCATGTGAACTTTGCAGGTAAACCCGGTTCACCACGAGCCATGGCCGAGGCATCAAATGTGCCCTTGACCGGCTCCAGGGGTTCACTCACGAACTGTTCGGTCATGTTTTCAAGGCAGGCAGGCTGAACCTGATATCACCTTAAATCCCCACGATGTTGAAGCCGCAATCCACGTGAATGTTTTCACCGGTGATGGCACTGGCCAGATCGGAAAGAAGGAACGCCGCCACCTGCCCGACCTCTTCGCCTTCAATGTTGCGTTTCAATGGGGCTTTGCGGGCATGATGTTCGAACATGAACCCGATCCCGCCCACCGCCGAGGCTGCGAGGGTGCGCAACGGGCCACCTGAAATCGTGTTGAGGCGGATTTTCTTTTCCCCCAGCTCGGCTGCAAGGTAGCGAGAAGTATGTTCCAACGCTGCTTTGGCGATGCCCATGATGTTATAACCGGGTACGACCTTTTCCCCGCCATAGTAGCTCATGGCAATCAGCGCCCGCCATCGGTCATGAGCGGCACAGCCCTCTGCGTCATCGCCAGCAGTGAGTAGGCGCTGATATCCAATGCCTGATTCCAGGCAGCACGGCTGGTGGTGTGAAACTTGCCCAAATCCAGAAACTCACGCTGGGCAAACGCCACCGAATGCACCACAAAATCAATCTTGCCAAAGTCGGTCTTGACCTTGGCAAACAGGGCATCAAAATCCTCATCTTTGCTCACATCACAGGGATTAAGCCAAGGCTCCTTGACGTCAAGCTCTTCCAATGCAAGACGTACCCGCCGTTCCATTTTTTCACCCGGCAGATTGGTGAACAGGCACTGCCCACCCTGAGCAAGGATGGCCTTGGTGATGTACCAGGCGTAAGAACGATCATTGGCGATGCCGAACACCAGCCCGCGTTTGCCTTCGAGAATACCCATGTCAGTTCCTTTCATGCTGCGAAACAATCCATGATTCTACAATGCACATCCGTGTGCAAGGGGGGAGGATTCTAGAAAGGAACGGATGCAGGGGCAATATTGAATCCACGATGCATAAATGTGATTCGTGAATTCAAGGGTTCAGATCAAGGCGCAGCAGGCTGTGGATTCAGCTTCATTTGTGCCTTGAGGATGGCATCATTGCACTGCTTATGCAGCGGGTGCGAGTCCGTAATCATTGATTGTACTTTTTCAAAATCCCGCAGGGCATCGGCCCACTGCGACTCTACAGCCAGAAGCTGGCCGCGAACCCAGTACCCCTCCGGAGCTTGGGGGGTGAGGTTGATGCCTACCCGGGCATCCTCCATAGCCCCAGCAGTGTCTTTATTCCGAGATCGTAAAACAGCCCGATGAATGTAGGCTGGGGCATACTGTGAATCCAACGCAATGGCCTTATCAAGAAAACTTATGGCTCGTTCTCGTTGCCCTAATTCTGCTTGTACCAAAGCTTCTTCCACATAGCCTGCCGCACTGAACATTGAAGGTGGATTGCGATCCAGAGCCACGGCCTGGCGAAGATTGAGCATCTTGATATCAAAGCTCCAGACAACATGCCTGGCTGGCAGCGCAAGGTTTCCAAGCAGCAGCAGAGGTATGCCCCAGGCTGCCCAGGTTGGACGATGCCGGATCAGCAGGAATGGCACCCACGAGCATCAACGGTACAAACATG
>JAAUTM010000287.1 GCA_012031455.1 Phycisphaerales bacterium | reverse complement strand
CCCGTATCGCTGGGGGCGACCCGCAGTGTGGGCGGATATCTTTCTATCCAACCCGCCAGGGGGTGGGCCAGGCCATTAAACAACTATGCGATGATCTCAAATGTTTGAGCAAATGCTCCGGAATCAGGATGAGTCAGCCTTGCTCAAACTGCTCGAGGAAAGCCGGCAACTCCGCCAGCAATGGATGGTCCAGCAGTGGGGGGCCGGGGAATGATGAGATGTCTCGCCGTTTAGCGTCGCACCGCAGGTGCGGCTCCGCAGGATAGATATGGCAAAGCACTGACACAGTGGTGGCAGGCATGGCTGAAGATAAACAAGGGCAACTTCAACCGGGTGCCAGGGAGCGCCCGGCAGTGATTGATGGGGTTGTACGGTTTGTGGCTCTTGCCTGTGGGGGTTTTTGCTGGCGCTGTTGATGCATTTGTTGCTGGCTCCGCTCTTACCACCTCTTTACGCCAAGATCCTGCTGGATATCGGTATCAGCATTATTCTGGCGGTATCCCTCAACATGGTCAGCGGATTCACCGGCCAATTCTCGCTGGGGCATGCGGGGTTCATGGCTGTGGGCGGATACACCGCCGCAGCCGTCACCTACTATGGCGGAGCATCGGCGCTGCTTTGGGGTTCATCAGCATTGGTACCCGGCCTGCCAAGCTGGACACGCAGCCCGGCGGATTTTGTCGGGGCCTTGGTCACGCCAGCGGATGCCTTGTTTCTGGGGGCTTGCCTTGCGGGAGGAGTCGTGGCAGCTCTGGCGGGTTTGCTGGTGGGGTTGCCTACGTTACGTCTGCGGGGGGATTACCTGGCGATCGTCACCCTGGGTTTTGGGGAAATTGTGCGGGTGCTGTTGCAGCAATCCAAAACCGCTCTTGATGACGGTGCAGGAAGTCGAGGCCACGCCCTGGCCGGAGCGTTTTGTACACCTTGGCGGAGCATTGGGTTTCACCCGGCTGACCTATTTCACCACTCATTTTTGGGTGTGGTTTTTTGTGTTTATGATGCTGGTGGTGGCTGTTCGTCTGCGCTATTCCACATTTGGAAGATCGTTTCTGGCGATCCGCGAAAATGACATTGCTGCTCAGGCCATGGGCGTACCCACGACCGGTTACAAGGTGCTGGCGTTTGTGATGGGTGCTTTTTTTGCGGGTATTGCAGGTGCGTTATTCGCCCATCAGGTGGGCACCACGCTCAACCCCGGCGAGATGGGTTTTCTTAAATCCATCGACATCCTCATCATGGTCGTGCTGGGCGGGCTGGGTTCCATCAGCGGGTCGGTATTGGCGGCGGCAGTGCTTACCATTCTGCCTGAAGCCCTGCGCAGCCTGTCGGTGGGCGGGGTCAACCTCGCGGAATACCGCATGGTGCTTTATGCCTTGCTGCTGATCCTCATCATGCTCCTGCGCCCGCAGGGATTGCTGGGCACCCGTGAGCTTTGGGACATGAAATATTTAAGTCGTAGAAAACGCCTTTGAACTGCTTGAACGAAAGAAATGAATGTCTGGATTAACAGGCTCGGTTGGAACTTTGCATGACGCAATCTATGCCCATTCTCGAAATGCGTCGCATCACGCTCAGCTTCGGAGGGCTGTGTGCGATTCGTGATTTCGATCTGGTGCTGGATGGGCAAAATAACCGGGTACATGGCATCATCGGCCCCAACGGCGCAGGGAAAACTACTCTCTTCAACATCATCACCGGTGTGTACCAGCCGGATGAGGGAAAGATTTATCTGGGCGAATCATTGCTCACGGGCTTGCCCACACACAAAATCGCCCAGGCCGGGATCGCCCGCACCTTTCAAAACATCCGCCTGTTTGGGGACCTGTCGGTGCTCGATAACGTGCGCATCGGTGGCCATGTGCGCAGGCAGCACCAACTCTGGCAAACTATTTTGGGAACCCGGGGACATCGTCAAGGTGAAAGAGTGATGACGGAGATGGCCCATGCTTTGCTCAAGTCCTTTGGTCTTGCGGAGCGATGGAACCAGGATGCCAGGCATTTGAGTTACGGGGATCAGCGGCGTCTGGAAATTGCCCGCGCACTGGCAACGCAGCCAAGGGTTTTGTTGCTGGATGAGCCAGCGGCTGGGATGAACTCCAGTGAAAAAAATGAGCTGGCTCAGCTTCTGCTTCGGGTGCAGGAGCAATATCAATTGACCATGCTGCTGATCGAACACGACATCGACATGGTCCGTCGCCTGGCGCAGGAGATCACCGTGCTGGATCATGGGCAGATCATCGCCCGGGGCAAGCCCGATGCGGTCTGCTGCGATGACAAGGTGATCGAAGCCTACCTGGGCAAGGCTCAGACCAAGGGGCAGGCACATGGGTGAACCACTTTTGGAGCTGCGCAATCTGGTGGTGCATTACGGGGCGATTCAGGCACTGCATGAGGTGAGCTTAAAGGTACACCAAGGCCGGGTGGTTGCGCTGCTGGGTGCCAACGGTGCGGGCAAGAGTACCACCCTGCGGACCATCAGCGGGCTGCTGACGCCTACTCGTGGGGAGGTGATCTATCAGGGGAAAAATCTGCGCGGTCAAGCGGCAGAGGAAATCGCCCGTGCTGGCATCGCCCATGTCCCCGAAGGCCGGGGTATTTTCGCCAACCTCAGCGTGGAGGAAAATCTGGAACTCGGGGCGTACCTGCGTGGTTCACGTCGGCATTGGCAGCAGGATTTCGACCATGCCATGGAAATGTTTCCACGACTCAGGGAACGCCTCAAGCAAAACGCAGGCACCCTTTCGGGAGGTGAACAGCAGATGCTTGCCATCGCCCGGGCAGTGATCGCCAAGCCTCGTTTGATGCTGCTGGATGAGCCTTCGCTGGGGCTGGCTCCGCAACTGGTGGCCCTGATTTTTGAGATGGTACGAACCATCAGCCGATTGGGGACAACCATTCTGCTGGTGGAACAGAACGCCCACATGGCCTTATCGGTGGCGGACGAAGGTTACGTCATGGAAGTTGGCCGCATCACGATGCATGATTCAGCGCAGAAGCTGGAAGAAAACCCCATGGTGCGTGAAGCGTACCTGGGTCGAAATTGAAACGGCGATGAATGTCAGTTGTACCGCACAACTTCACAGTAGTTCAGGCGGCACGACGACGACCTGCTATTAACAGCGTGGATCCAATGACCATCATGCTCAGCATGGCCGGTTCAGGCACCACCCAGCCCAGGTCGGCCAGGGCAGCTACATCAAGCGTGGTCATGAGTTTCGGGTGCCTTGGGTCAGGGTGGGGTCCATGGCTGCTTCCTGCACGATCTGTGTGCCATAGACGGTGCTGAGGGTGCCATCGAGCCAGTGGACTCGATCTGGTTGGAGCGGGACAGAGCTTCCAAAGGCTGCGGTAGCCTGTGCTCCGCCGAAGAACGGGTTATTGTTGATCAGGCCTGTGAGCGCCCGCCATTCGTTGGTGCCACCGAAGCCCAAGGTGTGAGCCAGTTCATGCAGGGCCACGGAGAGAAAATCACTTTCGCTGGCGGCGGGGAGGGAATCAGTATCAAAGTTCCAGAGGGTCTGGGCATCAGTGTCAAAGGTGATGACCCCGCCCCAGCTGGCGAATCCGCCGGGGGTCTGGCCTCGATCTTCAACTTGAGACTGGAAGGTGTCCGTGGTGACATTGATGAGGTTGATTTCGTTTTGGGTGAAGAGACCATTGTCGTTAGGAGATGCCGACCAACCGAATCCACCCGGTCCACCTTCGCCCAGAGTGTTTCCACTTAAGCTGCGGGCACCGGCATAAATGCGGTATTCATCGGCTGCGACGGTGGGATTGTTCGAAGCTCGA
>JAAUTM010000286.1 GCA_012031455.1 Phycisphaerales bacterium | reverse complement strand
CCTTCCGCCATAGGTACGTCGCAGGTTTTCCTGCGTGAGCACCTGGCTTGTGGGGCCGAATGCAACCACCCGCTGATTGAGCATGAGCAGTTCATCGAATCGTTCGAGCACCGCCAGGTCATGGTTGACCACCAGCAGGGTGCGGCCGCTGGATACCAGTTCCTCCATCAGTTTGAAGATCGCCTGTTCCGTGGCGGCGTCAACCCCGGCAAAGGGTTCGTCCAGCAGCATGACCGGTGCCTGCTGGCACAACGCCCTTGCCAGAAACACACGCTGCTCGTTGCCCGCCGGAGAGCCTGCGAATGTGCCGGTTGGAAAAGGCCTTCATGTCCACCAGTTCCAGGGCGTGTTCGGCTGCCTTGTAATCTTCCGTGCCAGGACGGGACCACCAAGCCCGGGTACCAAATCGGCCCATCAGTACCACTTCGAACACGGTCACGGGAAAATCCCAGTCAACGGATTCGGTCTGCGGGACATAGGCCACATGTCTGCGGGATTTTGCGATGGACTCGCCCATTACTACCACCCGTCCGTTGTCACTGCGCAACAGACCAAGGATTGCCTTGAGCAGCGTGCTTTTGCCTGCACCGTTGGGGCCGATGATGCCCACCAGTTTACCCCTGGAGGCCTCAAAGCTGACCGAACGGAGAATGGGCTTGCCATCGTAGGCCACCGTAAGGCCTTCCACCTGCAACGCCGGCCCTGTCGAGTTTGATGTTGATAATCCGCTGTCACTCGCCATGGTCAGTGGCGTTGTCCCTGCAAGGACAGGCGTTTTTACAGAGGAATCAGGGATGGTGGGTGTCGTGTTCATGGGGAGGGTATCGGTTAAGTCATGGATCGGCGATTAACTGCAAGATCAATAAACCGGGACTCACCTGAAAAGGTTCAGGGACTTACTTCAATGCTTCCACCATGGTGGTCACATTGTGTCGCACCATGCCGATGTAGGTTGAAGCGGGGGTGTCTGAACCTCCCAGTGAATCGCTGTAGAGCGTTCCGCCGATGCGTGCGCTGGTATTTTCAGCCACCTTGCGAACCATGTCATTGAGCGTCTGGGTGACACTGGTTTCGATGAACAAGGCATGTATGCCTTTGTCTTTGACCATGGCCTCTAGCCGCTGCACATCCTGCGGTTTGGGGGCCTGTTCGGTGCTGATGCCCACCACGGCATGAACATCGACACCATAGGCTTTGCCGAAGTAGGCAAAGGCATCATGGCTGGTGATGATGACCCGCTGGTTACGGGGGATGCGTTCGACCTGATTCTTCACCCAGCCATGCAATTCCTCGAGCTGAGCAAGGTAATCATCGGCACGCTGACGGTACAGTGATTCGTGGGCTGGGTCGATGGCGATGAATCCATCCCGGGCACGTTCGACATACACCTTGTAGTAACTGACATCAAACCAGCAGTGTGGGTCGGGGGCACCCTGTTTGCATCACTGCCAATGGGGGTGATGCGCGGGTCCTCCGCCAAAGCCACGATCTTCGCTTGTTTGGCGTTGTTTTCAATGATGTGAAGAAGGGTACTTTCAAGGTGCAGGCCGTTGAACAAAACAAGTTTTGCCTCGGTCAGGGTCTGGGCATCACGCGGCCTCACATCATAGGTATGCGGGTCTTCACCGGGTTTCATGATGCCAATGACGCCGAACCTGCTCACCGCCGAGTACGTTGGCCATATCTTCGATGATAGGTGGTGTGGCCACCACCAGAGGCCGGTGGTCTGCCGGTGCTTGGGCCTCTCCAGATTGACGATCGCAACCGGGAAGTACGATCACCAGCATCATGCCCGACCAACATGCATATCAGGGACCTTGTGTATTTGTTGAACGCTGATAGTCGCATCTTTGATGAATCCTTTACATGACTTTGACTGATCAAAATATAGTGGCTATGATGCACACTGTCAAACGGCCTTATGGAAAATATCCATGCCCAGCCCAACGGTTGAAAACTATCTCAAGCATATTTACCTGGAACAGGAACGAACCCCCCAGGGCTGGGTGCTTATGGGTCGGCTGGCGCAGGTCATGGGCGTGGTCCCCGGCACTGCCACATCAATGGTCAAATCCCTGGCGGATGCTGGACTGGTGGTTTATCAGCCACGTGGCGGGGTGAGTTTGAGCCCGGGAGGTGAGCAACTGGCACTGCGGGTCATACGTCGTCATCGGCTTGTTGAATTATTTTTGGTGCGGGTGCTGAAAATGGACTGGTCGGAAGTTCACGAGGAAGCCGAGCAACTCGAACACGCTATTTCCGACAAGGTGCTGGCCTGCATGGATCAGGCATTAGGTCGTCCGGAGTTTGATCCTCATGGGGACCCGATCCCGCCCCATGAAGGCAAGCCCAACGATGCGGCATTGATACCGTTGTCCGAATGCCATGCGAACAAGCCGGTGTGCATCGCCCGGCTGGCGGATCAGGAACCGGAGTTTCTGCGGTACGTGGAAAGCCAGGGCCTGATACCACAAGCATGGGTGACGGTTCAGCAAGTGCATCCGCAGGCACAATCCATCGAAGTGCGTATCAAACGTGGCCCGCAGATCACCCTCGGGCTTTCCGCCGCAGCAAAAGTACTGGTGCTTGCTCCTGACCAGCATGCCGATTGATGCAATAAAGGTTCAGCAAACATATCGAGCCCTCTCAACAATCCTCTCTCCCGCCGGGAGAGGCAGGAGACCTGCTTCGCAGTAGGAGACCTGCTTTGCGGTAGGAGACCCACTTCGCGGGTAGAGTGAGGGCGGAAGAGCGATTGGTTGCACTGTATTTCAAGGCCTCTTCTTCATCGGCCCTCACCCGGCCTCGCGGACTCGTCCACCCTCTCCCATGGGGAGAGGGATTTTTCAGAGCCCTCTATCGCTTAGTGCCACCCGGCGATCACCTCAAGGGACCAATCCGCATTCATGGCAAATGCGTTCCACAAAAGCTTGATGCAGCCTTTGCGTCACCGGGCCGGGCACCTTGGCACGAACGGGTTGCCCGTCAATATGGGTGATGGCTGTGACCTGCGTGGTGGTGCCGGTGATGATGATTTCATCCGCTGATTTAAGCTGATTCACACTCACCGCCTGCTGCACCACAGGGATATCCAGTTGCGTGGCCAGCTCGATAACGATCTGCCTGCTGATCCCGTTCAAGATGTTTTGGTTAGCGGGGTGGGTAAAAAGCTTGCCATCCATCACCGCAAAAACATTGGTACTCGAACCCTCAGTGATAACGTCACCCCGGTAAAACACCGCTTCATCCGCACCCGCCTGCACAGCTTTGTTTTTAGCCATGGCGTTGGGCAAAAGCATCAATGTTTTATAGCAGCAAAAATCCCACCGAACATCCGGGCATAACACAACCCTGGCTGTGGGAATCGGTGCCTGCGAGTTCCACGCTTTCCCCGGATAGCTGATCGCCAGCACGGTGGGTTTCATGCCCGCCGGGTACACATGTTTACGCACCGCTGGTCCGCGTGATACCTGCCAGTAAACCGAACCATCCGCATGACCATTGCGATGCACCAGTTCATCACTGACCCCCGGCAAATCATCCACCATGGGCGGGATGGCAATCTCAATCCCCTGCAAACTATGGTGCAAACGATCCAAGTGAGCCTGCATGGCAAAGGCTTTTCCGCGGTAATAGTGGGTCACTTCATACACACCATCCGCAAACATCGCTGCCCGGTCTTCGATATCCATGACCGCCTGCGACCGTGGCAGAAACTGGCCATTCAAATAGACCCATGTTTCACTCATGGCAAATCCTTCAGAGCCGCCAACGATCCATCTGCGGCCTGTA
>JAAUTM010000285.1 GCA_012031455.1 Phycisphaerales bacterium | reverse complement strand
TTCGCCGGATACGTATAAAAAATCGGTCATCAGTTTGTCCGTGGGGCAGGCCATTGATCGGCAGGATTTGCTCGTGTCCCTGGCAGACCTGCAATACACCCGTGCGGATGTTGATTTCAAACGCGGGACCTACCGTGTGCGTGGCGATGTGGTCGAACTGCATCAGGCTGGCGATGAACTGGCCTACCGCATCGAGTTCTTCGGCGATCAGATCGACAACCTCGCCCTCATCAATCCGCTTACCGGTGAAATCATCCGCACCGACCCGCAAATTTTCATTTACCCGGCGGTGCATTATGTTCTGCCTCCGCAACAGATCGAAAAAGCTGCTGCTTCCATCAAGGAAGAACTCGAAAAACAGGTGTTGCATTTCAAACACGAAGGCAAGCTGCTCGAAGCCCAGCGCCTGGCTGCACGCACCAAGTACGACCTGGAAATGATTCAGGAAGTTGGCTTCTGCCAGGGTATCGAAAACTATTCCCGCCACCTTGATGGCAGGCCCGCCGGTGCCAAACCCTACACCCTCCTTGACTACTTTCCCGATGCCACCTCCGGCCAATATCAAGGCGAATACCTGTATCGCACCCCGGAAAATCCTCACGCCAGTGGCCCAATGCCAGATGAAAGGGGGCTAGGGATTAATGAGTCGAATGGTCAAGGCGAAGTATCTGAAAAACCCATAACCGAAATACTTGATTCGAAATCACCCTCCTGGCTTTCATGATCGACGAAAGCCACGTCACTTTGCCGCAGATGCGGGCCATGGTACTTCGGCGATCGCCATCGCAAGGAAACCCTCGTCTCGCATGGGTTCCGTCTGCCCAGTGCCCTGGACAACCGGCCTCTCCGTTTTGAAGAAATCGAAAACACCTGGCCACAGGTGCTATTTGTCAGCGCCACCCCCGGCCCCTACGAACTGGAAAATCCGGAGGCAGCGTCGTCGAGCAAATCATTCGACCCACCGGCCTGATCGATCCGCCCATTGAAATTCGCCCAGCCGCTAATCAGGTCCCCGACCTTGTCGCCTCTGCCCAAGAGCGCACCGCCAGGGGCCAGCGCACCCTCGTCACCACTCTCACCAAACGACTCGCCGAGGACCTTGCTACTTACCTTCAGCAGGCTGGGTTGAAAGCTCGTTACATGCACAGTGAAATTCAGACCTTGACCGGGTGGAAATTCTGCGCGAATTGCGGGAAGGCCAATACGATGTGCTGGTGGGCGTGAACCTGCTTCGTGAAGGACTGGATTTACCCGAAGTAGCACTAGTGGCCATCATGGACGCTGATAAAGCAGGCTTCCTGCGCAGCCCTACAAGTCTGATTCAGCAGATCGGCCGAGCCGCTCGCAACATCGATGCTCAAGTGATTCTCTATGCTGACACCGTGACTCCCGCCATGGCCCGTGCCATCGATGAAACCCAGCGACGTCGCACCAAGCAACTGGCCTACAACGCCGAGCATGGCATCACCCCCGCCACCATCGTCAAGGAAATCCGCAGAGGCATCGAACTGGAAGTTAAGTCCTATCGCACCATGCGTGAAGCCATCGGGGCTGCGGATGAGCAGACCTTTGACCGTGAGTCTTTCATCAGTGAACTGGAAAAGGAAATGCTCGTCGCTGCCGAGGCTCTGATGTTTGAAAAGGCAGCAGCACTGCGTGACCGTATCAAGGAACTCAAAGCCACACCAGACATTGGAGCGGTGGGTGAAACGGATATTAAACGTCAGGCTGGCCCCAAACCCGGCACACCCGGCTCACGGGTCGTCCGTCGCACCAAACCCCGCAAATGGCGATGATTGCGAATTGATTACACATTGACAACCGCTGGCGTAATCCGATTGCGCTGGCGCTGGGCTTCATCCATCTGTGCCCCTGATGGGCTTTGACCTGTCTGCATCATCTGCATGAAGCAATCAAACAGGTACCGCGCATCGTGCGGGCCGGGGCTGGCTTCGGGGTGATACTGCACGGCGAAATCGGCTGGCTCTGATGACGGAAGCCTTCGAGCGTGCAATCGTTCAGATTGATATGCGTCGGCTGGCCACCCACCTTGGAAAGCGAATCCGTATCCACTGCAAAACCATGGTTCTGGCTGGTGATCTCCACCTTCATCGTGTGCATGTTCTGCACCGGCTGGTTCCCCCCGCGGTGGCCGAATTTCAGTTTGTACGTCGTCGCACCCATAGCCAGACCCAGAAGCTGATGACCCAGGCAGATCCCGAAAATCGGCAGTTTGCCCAGCAACCCACGCAAGCTCTCAATCGTCGGCGTCACCGCAGCCGGATCACCCGGCCCGTTGGACACAAACAATCCATCAGGTTTGTGCTCGAGAATCCGCTCCTTGGGAGCATCATAAGGCAGCACCGTCACCCGGCAGCCCGCATCCACCAGGTTGCGCAAAATGTTGTACTTAGCCCCGCAATCCAGTGCCACCACATGAAACTGTTTCCCCGCAGCCGCAACGCTTCCCTGAATCGGGACCCATTGGCCGAGGTTGTCATCCCAAACCATCGACTTTTTGGAGGACACCTGTTCCACCAGATTGCGACCCACCAGTCCGGGTACCCTTTGTGCCGCTGCGACAAGGTCCTGATTGGATAAATCCTTTTCGGGGATCGTGGAAAGCACTCCGTTGAGAGCCCCGGTGATACGAAGCAACCGCGTCAGGGCACGGGTGTCGATGCCGGTGATGCCGGTGACCTTCTGCTCCGCCAGCCATTCGGCCAAGGCACAGGTGCTGCGGTAATTGCTTGCCAAATTAGCCAGTTCCCGCACCACGAACCCGGTGACATGTGACTTTTTGCTTTCCAGATCGAGCTTGTTCACACCATAGTTGCCGATCAGCGGACACGTCATGGTGACGATCTGACCGGCATACGACGGGTCGGTGAGAATTTCCTGGTACCCGGTCATTGAAGTGTTGAAACAGACTTCACCATCGATGCTGCGAGGGGACAGATCGCCAAAGGCGGTGCCGATGAAAACACTGCCGTCCTGCAAGGCCAGCCGGGCGGGAATCAACGGGGGTGTTTGGGGCATAGTCCGATGATTATAGCCGACCAAGCCTGACCTGCACGTTACGCCGGCCGTTGTTCACGATGCTCGCCCTGTACGCCGAAGCTTCAACGATGCGACCATCGACAGGATTGATTTACAGGCTTTCGGGGTGTCCGGCACTTCCGCCAGCCCTGAATTTCATCTGCGTGCAAAGCTTGACCTGTGCGCCAGTTTGGTTATTGTGTTGAATTCGACGGGCGATTAGCTCAGCTGGCTAGAGCGCACGGATCACACCCGTGAGGTCGAGGGTTCGAGTCCCCCATCGCCCATTTAGGGGTTCTGTTAGGGTCGGTCAAGTGCGGTTCTTTGCGGAATAATGGGGGTCGGGGGGTGACGTTCGGGCCATTTCGTGCAACGCGCGCTCCCTTTTGCGCTACCTCTTTTTCTTCCCCTGAAACCGCCCTCATGAAATGTTCATCGGTGACCATTCGGTAATCCCGATCCGCAATGCGTTCGGTGTGTCCCAGCCATGCAGCACACACATGCGACGGGTACAGGTCCACCAATTCCGTCGCCCGTGATGCCCTCAGGTTCTGCCACAGCTTGGGCCATGGCTTCACGCCAGCCCTTTCGGTGTAACGCAGCAGTTGCGTCCGCAGGTTCACCGTGTTGAGCCGATACTGATTGATGACGTATTCGGTTCCCGGTTCCGCTCGGTCGAACACCGCCTGAAAGCGTTCCGCCAGTTCAGGGAACATCGGGACGTGGCGAACACCTCCGCCCTCGTGGTGTTTC
>JAAUTM010000284.1 GCA_012031455.1 Phycisphaerales bacterium | reverse complement strand
GGATCTGGTGCCGGCTGACGGTTTCCCTGCTCACCATGCCTGAAGGCATCAAACCCGAAACCGATGTACTGGCGCTCTGCCGAACCATGCAGGACAAGGTCGAACAGGCCCGCCGTTCCAGCACCGATTGGCGCCTCACCGAAGTACGCATTCTGATGAAGGCTGCCGACCACCAGAAAGCACTGCCCGTGCTGGAACAACTGGTGCGCGATGAAGCTCGCAATCCCATGGCTCGTTTCCTGCTGGCACAGTGTCTTTATCACCTCAAGGAAATGACCAAGGCCCGTGAAATTCTGGATAACCTATCCAGCGAAGTGAACAGCCCCGAAGTTCTCACGCTCTACGGTCTGGTACTCATGGAGACCGATGATCTGGCCGTCGCTCGTGATGTGCTGCTGCGTGCGATGGAACTCAAACCTGAAGATCCATCCCCGCGTCGTGCCTACCTCATGGTGCAGACCAAGGCCAACCAATTAGAGGCTGCTGGTTCATCCGTCGAGGATTACTACCGTAAAAACCCAGCCGACCCGCGGGCCATCCGTTTCAAGATGCAGTTCGAACAGATTCGTAACCGGCGGGATGAACTGTCCACCCTGATGAACAAAGTGCAGGGTCTGCGCCCGCTGACCGATGAGCACGTGGACATTCTTGTCGATGGCTACCTTTTCCTTCAGGACATCCCCAGTGCCGCCCAATACGCTCAGGAACTGGCCCGTCGCCGACCCGATGCGATTGAAGCTCAGCTCAAACTTGCCCAGACCCTGCTGATGCAGAATCGTGATGAAGAAGTCAAGCAGTTGCTGGTGAAACTGCGTGAGAAATACCCCGAGTCCGGCAGTGCCGACCAGATGCTCGGCGAACTCTACCTGCAACGCCAAGCCTTTGACCGCAGCGTCGAACTCATGGAACGAGTGGTCGAACGTGAGCCATCCAATTTGGAAGCGCGTTTCATTCTGGCTCGCGGATTGACAGGCCTTGCTTTCTTTGATGAGGCAATCGAACAACTCGACAAGGTTCTGGAAAGTAATCCGCGCGAAGCTCGTGCCCACGCCATGCTGGCTCGCATCCACCAGGCCACCGGTCGTCGGGAAAAGGCCGCCGAACATCTGGCCGAAATCAACCCCAACGAAGTCACGGAATCCACCAGCCCGGCCCTGCTCGCCGAACTCAAAATGCGCCAGGGACAAATGGAAGAAGCCCTTGACATCTGCAACCGGGCTTTGGCGCTGGGCAACACTGACCCGTCCATTCGCCAGATTCTGGCCAGCATTTACCTCAATCAAAAACAATACGACCAGGCTGAAGTCAACCTGCTGGGTCTGGTTCGCCTTCAACCCAACAACGCCCAGGCGTATGCCCTGCTAACACGTTTCTACATCGAGCAGAAACGCGTGGAGAAGGGACTTGCTGAAATCACCGCTCTGCAATCCATCAATGAGCCGCTCTCCCGTCTGACTCAGGCCAATCTGCTGATGAGTCTGGGTCGGGTTGAAGATGCAATCGAACGCCTGCGCCCCATTTACGAACCGCTGCTTCGCAGCAGGGACGCACGCGCAATCCTCATCGCCGATGCCATGGCCCGTGCCATCCTCGTCGCCCGTCGCGATGTCGATGCCGCCATTGCTGTCTATGAACCCATGATTCAGGCCGGTGTGCAATCAGCCCTGGCCCGTCTTCGCCAGATCGATATTCATGGCACCCGTGAAACCCGTCCACAGGTGATCGCACGCCTGGAATCACTTGCAAATGAGATCGGCCCCGATGACAAGCGTGTGCGTCTGGAATTAATCCGTCGACTCATGGATGCCCAGCGTTTACCCATGGCCATCAAACTCGTGGAGGACTGGGTCAGCCTGCAACCCGGGCAGAACAACCTGCTCCGTCTCAAAGCCGAAGTGCTCACCCGCGCCGGTCAGGCCGATGCCGCTGTCACCGTACTCGAACAAGCCGTCGCCCTGGCCCCTGAAGATGAAACCGTTCGTCGTCAGCTTGCCGCCGTCCACGTGGTCCGTTACGACTTCCCCGCAGCCCAGCAGGCCTATCTGGAAACCAGCAAACTTGATGAAGGTGCCCGCATCAATGCCCTGGCCGACCTTGGCCAGATGTTTGTGAGCCTTGGCCTCAATGCTCCGGCTACGGATGTTTTGCACGGATCGAAAGAGAAGGGCGGGTGCGTGATCCCCGAGCCATGCTCTCCATGGGTCGTGCGTACATGGCCCTCAAAAAGAACGATCTAGCCATCCAGAAACTTGAAGCCGTGCCCGATTACGCCTCTCAATATGCCTCCGCTCAGGTGCATCTGGCACAGATCGAGCAGGGCACCGGCCTCCCCGACGATGCTCGCAAACGTCTGGAAAAACTCGCTGCCGATCCGCGCACCGCAGCCATGGCCACCTTCGAACTCCTCAAGCTCAACCTGCGCACGCGTCAAGCCGAAGACCTGATCCGCTGGAGTGACCAGTCCCTGGCCGTGGACTCGCTCCCCATGGAAATGCGCCGCGCCTGGCTCAACATCCGCGTACTGCTGGCGGATACCAACCGTGACCTGCCGCTGCTGCTCACATCCCTGGATCGCATGGCCAAGCTTTTCCCTGAAGCCCATCAACTTCAGGCCGCCAAGATGCTCGTCCAGATCAAACAGGGCAACACCGAACAGGCACGGGTTCTCCTGCAAAGCGGTGGTCTGCTTGGCAGCAAATTTGGCCCACTGCTCTCAGCCATGCTCGGCGATAAGGTCAGCCCATCCCCCACGATTCCTGCTGTGGATGCTTATCTGATCGCCATGTGTCAGGGCAACCCCGATCAGGCACGTTTGGCCATCGATCGCATGGAACCGATCAAAGGCGTGTTTGCCAGCGATCTGCGTCAGGCCATCGAACGTCCGGATGCCGCCTCCCCGGAAATGCAACTGGCATTCCGCCAGCTCGCAGCCGCTTTGATCGCCCAACGTTGCAATCTGCCTCAGATGGCTGGTGACACTGCTGCCGCCATCATCGAAAAACATCCGTATCTGACGCTTGCTTATGCCTTGGAAACCCAGGCCCTGCTGGATATCGACGCAGCCGACGAATCAGCTCATGAACAAGCTCACACGCAATCTGCCCAATGCCTCGGTCACCCTCTACGTTTCAGCCTTGGAATGCAGGCAGGCTCAAGAATTACGCCGCTGCGGTACCCACGCTCGAAAAACTTCTGGAACGCGAACCGGAGAATCAGCACATTCGCTACACCCTGGCCCAGACCTATACCATGGCCGGCAAATTTGATCAGGCAATCACTATCCTTGACAAACTCCATGCCATCCCCGGCCCCCACGCCGGAGCCGTGGCCAATGACCTTGCCTATCTGCTTGCAGAGCATCGCCCCGACCGCATGGATGAGGCTTACAACCTGGCCAAAGGAGCCGTTGAAAAATACGGCAACAACCCTGCCATCCTCGATACCTTGGGCTGGGTCCTCCACCTGCGCGGGAAATCCCAGGAATCGCTGCAACCGCTGGGTCGCGCCGTGGCGGCATTGCCCAACGTGGCCGATGTCCACTACCACATCGGCAGCGTGTATCAGAAACTGGGTAACACCGACTGGGCGCGTTACCACCTCGAAGAAGCCGCCCGCGACAAGGAAAACCCCATCGCCCCCCGCGCCGCCGCCGCCGCCCGCCGAGAGACCGTCAGGCATGGTGGCGCGATAGTTTTCGTTGTAACGTCGGCACTGGAGACAATGCCAAGCGCGGTGGACACGCTCAATGACTGGATGGAGTAGAAACTGTCGAGCAGCGGGCTGGTGTTGGACGGGGCAAGCGCCAACACGGC
>JAAUTM010000283.1 GCA_012031455.1 Phycisphaerales bacterium | reverse complement strand
GTCGCAAGCGAGACACCATTCATCAATTTTCCTTTGCGAGGTAGCGGGGGATGCGGGTTGAGCTGAATAAAGATAGGTTTGGTTTGGAGGCCTGGGCAATGTATTGCTCGAGGGTTTGGTTTTCCTTGAGGGACACCATGCCCATGCCGGGGATGACGGTTGATGATCTGGACCAGAGTACCTGACCGTTGAGTTCAAGTTTGAGGATAGCTTTTTGTTCGGTAACAGTCGCGGTCTGCTTGGGACCAAATGCAGGGGAGCGGAAGGAACTGTACTGGATTTCGTGGGATTTGCCTTGTTCCGTCAAGGCAGTAAAGGTGAGCGGTGCCAGCATCTTCCAGGATCAGGCCCGCATCGGCGATGTTCTTTTTAAGGGCGTCGATGGCTTTCTGGCGCTGTGGTTCATCGCCGGAGATGTTGATGGAAAGCCGCACTTTGATGCCGGGCTTCAGAACCAGAAGTTCATCAGGGTTCAGAGCCGCGAGGTCAGCGAGCATGCTATCGGTGGGTACGGCAATGCCACGAAGGGCCAGAGTCTTGTGGGTGGTGTCGGTCAGGATGGAAAAGAGCATGCCTGCCTTACCCACTACTGAACGGCTGGAAGCATCCTGCGCGATGTTCAGAGACACGTGTTTATTCAAGTCAATGAAGTGTGTGTCATTAAGCAGTGCCAAGCCATCACGGGGGAGAAAGAGCGAGCCGGAGGATTCGTTCATACTGCTTTCGCTGATGAACTGACCGTTTGTAAGGTCATAGAGACGCATATGTCCACCAGTGTAAGCAAGGAGCTGATTTCCCGAATCGCTGATGCTGTAGGTTGCGGATGTGAGGCCATCAAGGTCAAGTTCACCGAATACTTTGCCAGTCAGAGTTTCCAGTAGCACAGCGACTTTCCCTTGTTCCATAACAAGGTATGTTCCCGAAGGACTAAGGGTGGGTTTGGAATGGGGATTGAACTGGCACTGATAGAGGGAGTTCCCGGAAGCGAGATCCCATAGGACTGCCAGGCCTTCGGAGTTGTACGTCAGCAGATGATTGGAGTCGATAAGACTGGCAAAGGCGACCTGGCGGGCGTGTAGTTGGAGGTGGTCATAGGGAAGCAGAATATGAAGGATGGTGGCGATGGAGGATTGGAGGGACCAGATTTCGAGGCGGTCATCGGAGCTTACCAAGGCCAGAGAGCCGTCGGGACTGACACCCTGAAGCGTTTTTTTCGGAACCGATGGTATAGACACCAATCGAGGCGCGAGCGGAAAGATCGACTTTTTTCGATTGTCAGTTCTTTTCGGCCAGCCCCCGTGACATGGCCGATCAGGGCCAGAGGAACATCACGGGCGAGAAACAGGGATTGCTGGGGCAAGTCGCGCAGGCCTTGCGAGCCGCGCAGGGTCACGGTTTGGGGAAATAGTTTAGGGGTTATCAGAGAATCGGGAATTACCTGCCAGCCCTGACTGGCCATGAGTGAAATTGATTCACCGACCAAGGCAAGAGGTTTATAGGCGGGGTCTTCCTTGAGTTTATCCGCTGCTTCAGCAACTTTCCTCACTATAACCGAAGGGCTTGGGAGCTTCCCCACAGTTTCCCGTGGTGGGCCTTGCCGGTCCGATCCATGAATGACGGGATTTGGGGGGGCATAGCCGATCTTGTCTATTGTGGACCCAAGCTTACGCAGACGGTAGGGTTCGATCCATTCGCGAAAGGGAGTATTTTCAAACTGCACAAGAGTCCATAGGCCCTGTTTACGGACAATCGAGGCTTCACGCCAGGTTCCGCCCCATTTGACTTCAATTTTCTGATTTACCTCAAAATCAGCGTTGGTGTATGTGTTCTTAGGAGCAGTCTTGCCGGGGATTTCAGAAGTGCTGGAGGTGGCGCGCAAGCGGTCGATCGTGACCCATTCTTCGTCCCCAGTACCCTCATATTTGATCTGGTATCTACGCCCTTCTTTGTTGAGGAAGGTGGCTTTGGACCATGTGTCTCCTTCGCGGACTTCCACGGTTTGGCCTTGGGTAAAAGTAGGAGTGGTCTGGGCCAAGGTGGGCGTGCCGATTAGAGCGACCAGCAGAAAGACTACGGCCAGCAACAAAGACAACGATGAATTGCGAGAATCGCTGGTGCAAAACTTCATAAAATTCCCCATATGAAGGACACGTAGTGTGCTTAAGAACGCATCATAACCTCTCAGAGGGTTAAGATACAAGAGTTGGTGGCAAGGGTGTGGAAAAGGTGGGAGATCACGACTGATTTGTGTCAGGATGAATATTGTTGACAGGTATAGTCAGGCGACAATCCGCAGCCATTACAGCGGATCACGGATGTAACGTGATTGCATCTGCATTACCTAAATATATTGGAATTTGCGTAGCGATCATATAAAATGTCATTGGAGATATGCCTGTGAACATTACTAGATCAATCCTGCGATGGTACAGGCCTATGGCATATGAAGTTAGCCAGCGATACGCTCAGTAGCAAGTCACCAAGCCACACACGCATGGCAAATGCGCGATAACGAATGTATTCCACCCTGGCATGTCATGTTTCGCTCTTGACCAGAGTCTGACCACCTGTCATGATATTTGGACTTAGCCCGGAGACGGTCTCCGAGGTGAGAGACGCAGATCACATTCAATCGCACACAGAAAGTCGGATGGAGCCGGGTCCAAGTCGAATCGATCTCTTTCAAGGTTCCGATTGTTCTATAACAATCAAATAGTGCTAACGGTTAAACAAATCCAAGGACAATACAATGACTAACAGTTCACCATCTATTAATGTGCGATGCATCTTACATGATCGAAATAAGATCAGTCTGGCAACCTATGCCATGCGAACGTTGCAGGAGGGCGAATTGGTTGTAGAAACAACCCTTTCCTGTGTCAGCCCCGGCACAGAACTGCGTGAGTTATCCCTGCTCCAACGAGAGGGAGTTGACATCGTTCCCACGGTACCCGGTTATGTCAAGATAGGCCGCGTGCTGCATGCCGGAACGAGCGGGCTTCAAGAAGGGCAGCGTGTGGTGATTACTGGACCTGCTGATACTGGTCCTTACAAAGCTCGCTGGGGTGGACATGTCAGTCACTCCATCGTCAAGGCAAACGGTGTGATTTCGATTCCCGATGGAATTGATGATTACCAGGCAGCCCTTGCGCGGTTAGCCGCTATATCCTGCCATGGTTTCCGACTGACTCCCAAACGGGCTGAAGATCACGTCGCCGTCATCGGTCTTGGGGCGATTGGTTTATTTGCCGCCAAGTTCTATGAATGCCACGGCCATCACATCGTCGGTTTCGACCGATCCCCGCAGCGAGTTGAATTGGCCAGGCACTGGGGTATCAAAGCGGAGATTGTCACGGAGACTGTGGCTGAACATATCCACCGTCAATTTGAGAATGGTGCTGATATTATTGTGGATGCTACGGGTATCTCTGCAGTCGCTGTCGATGCGATCAATGGGCTGTTTATGCCTCCCAAGCAAAAGCCTCTGCAGCAACTTTCCCGCTATGTTGTGCAGGGTAGTTATCCTGACGTTTTGACTCTTCCTTACGATCCGTTTTTCCAGCATCAAACAATGGTGCTCTTCCCACGTGACTGGGAGCCTAACGATCTTCACATGACCTTTGAGCTTATCAATAAAAAGCAGTTGAATTTTCCCTCGTCACTTTGCACCATACACAAACCGGAAGAGGCATCTGAGGTTTATCGCAAACTTGGGGATCGGCAGACCAGCCTGGTAACTGCTTTATTTCGATGGGTATAACCCTCAAACCCGATTGCTCCATTCGATACCCTGTTTATAAGCAGATAGTACCAG
>JAAUTM010000282.1 GCA_012031455.1 Phycisphaerales bacterium | reverse complement strand
GGGCTGATTCATCGTGCCCCCCTGCCGACGATACTCATGGCTGTGTTTCTGCTGTCGCTGTTCGGCATGCCCGGACTGGGTGGCTTCATGGGCAAAATTTACCTGATGGTGGGCATGCTCCAGGCCGGTGCCTGGGCGGGGTACACCTTGGTTGCAGTGCTGTTGATCAACACGCTTTTATCGCTCTACTTTTACCTTAAGCCGGTGTACATGATGGTGTTCAAGCAGGCACCTCAAACGGGCGAATCAGAGAATTTGCAAGGTGCAGGCATGGCGGGGGATACCCGGCCGATTTTCGTTTCGGGTCTGGCGGGCATCGTGCTGGCGATTTGTCTGATCGGCATCCTCTGGACAGGCATCCTGCCCGGCATGCTTGGCGATCTCACCAAAGAACACGCCACCGTACTCACCTCGCGAAATGCGACTTTGAAAGTGTCTTCGACACCGTGATGTTGAATTGCGAGAGGACCCAGGTATTTCCGGGGTGCCATGCCTGGGCTTTGTACAATCAAGTGAAATGCTCTTAATCTCCACCCATTGCATTGTGTCACCATCGAGGTGATAATCTGATCCCATCGCCACACCAACCCCAGCCCAGTCGGCTGGTTTACTCCCTCAGGGAAGAGTCACCCCATGATTCGCAGGACGTTTACTATCGCCATGTTGCTTGCCGGTGGTCTGTTGATTGTCGGTTGCGATAACAACAAGACTGAATCCGACAGCTCCCAGATTCCCGCTGGCAACCAGCCCGTGTCAGCCGTGCCCCCAGCACCTGAACCTTACATTCCTCCGCCCGCCTACACGCCTCCCCCGGCTTACACGCCCTCGGCAACCGCTCCCGACGCCTCCATCAATGTCCCCGCTTCCTCGGCTCAGGCCAGTGCCAAAACCTACACCGTGCAAAAGGGTGACACCCTCATCAGCATCGCCCGTAAGCAATATGGCAACCCCAGCAAATACAAAGACATCGCAGCCGCCAACGGCATCACCGACCCTAACAAAATCAGGGCTGGCCAGGTCCTGACGCTGCCCTGAATCTTTGCCGTTTCTTGTTAAAAGACCTCATACACCCTTAACACATTAAGGGTGTTTTTTTATCGATTTATTTGATATTAGGGGAAAATACCGAATTCCTGTGCTATGTTGAAGTGATTCCATTGTTTTTTTCACATTCTTTTAAAGGAGGGATTTATGCAGTACAAACGGGGTTGGGCAATTGGTTGTTTTGTACTAGGGGCGACATCCACCGCCATGTTGCAGGCATCACTCGTGGAAGAAATCCTCGCCAGCGATGCGGGCTTTGTCACCGAGGAAGGCGGCTCCTCCAAAGGGGATGCCATCCTTGCACCCGGTGCCAAATATAACTACTCCGTGGGTCTGGAAGTTCACTATCCCATGGGGTCCTACTCACCCCCGGCTGGCTGGATAGTGATGGAACGCCGCAATTACTTCGTATTTGACTTGAGTTCCATTACGGTTCCTATCGTTGCCGCTAAAATCGAAATCTTCGCCGGTGTATTGGAAAGCGTAAACGCAGAAGAATTATTCGCCCTTCGTCCCATCGATGATCAAGCTGGCGGATTGGGCGATGCCGATGCCCTTTTAGGGGGTGCAATCGTTGGTGACTTTGATGAACCCACAGATCCGCTGATCGGCATGGCCAAAGCACTCTTTGGGAAAATCCCCGCCACACCTCCGGGGCCACCGCCTGCTCCGCCCATTCTTGGTGGGGGACCCATCACCCCTGCTATGAATAGCACCATCATCGCTTTTGACTTTACCCCCGAAGGTATCGATTTCCTTAACTTCCGCCCCTTGGATCGCGTCATCTTCGGTGGCCATGTTGCCACCCTGCTGGACCTCGGCTCACCCCAGCAACCCTTTGGCTTCACCGGCCCCGATATCCCCGGCACTATACCACCTCTTCCTGGAGCGACTCCGACCCCCAAACTTATTCTCACCCTTGTCCCCCGAGCCTGCCACCGGCTTGATGGTTTTTGCTTGCCACTCCCTTGGCAATGCTGCGTCGGCGCTCCGTCTAAGGCTTATATCCTCAACTCCAGCCACGTTCAGCCCACTCCTTCGGGGTGGGTTTTTCATTTTGTCCACTGCTTACCTATCTTTCCCACTCAACTCGCCTTGACAGTCAACCGATACATTTTTACAGTCCACGCAGGCAAATGGAGATGGCGCGATGAGCAAAAGAGAATCCAGGCTGGTAATTCATCAGGATGGCGAGATCACGCGCATCTCATTCCTGGACCGAAACATCCTCGAAGAGGCCGGTATCCAGCAGATCGGCGATGAGATCGGCCAGATCATTGAGACCTCCGGCTTCCCCAAACTGCTCATCGACTTCTCCAACGTCGAGCACCTTTCCTCTGCAGCGCTGGGCACGCTGATTACCATCAACAACAAGGTTCGGCAGAAGGGCGGGCAACTGCGCCTGTCGAACATTAATACGCAGATATACGAGGTCTTCGTCATCACGAAGCTCAACAAACTCTTTCAGATTCACGACACGGCTGTCACTGCCGTCCAGAGCTTCAAATAGTCCTTTAATCCAACGCCCATTCGCCCGAGCATCGCAGGGTCGCCGAATCAATGTTTCGGGCACAGGGTCGGGTGTCCAGCCTGCATGGGTCCAACCCGCTCACACAATTTCGTCATCCCCAGCCAGCTCGATCGCATTACCAGCGTGATCGAGTCCATTGCATCTGACATGGTCACGCATGGCTACGGGGAAAAAGTCCAGTTCGCCGTTCGCCTGGCACTTGAAGAAGCCATCTCCAATGCCATCCGCCACGGCAACAAGGGTGACCCCAAAAAAACCGTCGGCATCGACTACGATGTGGACCCCCAGCGCATCATCATCACCGTCTGTGATCAGGGCCCCGGCTTCAAACCCGATACGGTGCCCGACCCCACCCTCGAAGAAAACCTCACCCGTCCCTGCGGACGTGGCGTGATGCTCATGAAGGCCTACATGGATGAGGTCAGCTTCAATCAGCAGGCAATGCCGTCACCATGATCCGCCGTCGTGACAGCAAGTTGTAAACATCGCCCTTCGCCATGGCCGGATGCCATGCCACCAAGCCCTTTACGGCTGGATTGAATCATCATGACGCCGAGCCCTTTAGGGCCGGATGGTATGCTGCCTTCATGTCCAAGCGTCTCCCCCCAACCCTGCCCCCCGTTGCAAATCGCCCTGCTGGTTGAACACCCCAGCCTGATCGCTGCCGACCAGCGCTGGGTAAAGCGAAAGCTCCAGCAACTGGCCAAGCTGGCGGGTGTCCTCACCGGTGAACTCAACGTTCTGATCGTGAATGATGCAGCCATGCGCCGCTGGCATTTTCGCCATATGAAAAAGCGCAGCACCACCGATGTGCTCTCTTTTGACCTACGCGCTCACCCCGATGAGCCGCTCTGTGCCGACCTGGTGGTATGTTTTGATGTCGCACTCCGGCAGGCAAAAAAGCGCGGCCACGAACCCCGCCTCGAACTGCTTCTTTACTGCCTGCATGGCCTGCTGCACATGCTTGGCCACGATGACCTCACCCCCGCCGACCACCAGCTCATGCATCAGCGCGAAGACCAACTGCTTACCCTCGCCAAGCTGCCCGCTGTTTATCAATTGCAACCTTAAATCAAAGTCACTTCCCCCTCACGCCTGAACTTGTCGTCCGTCTTGTTCTGCATTCCTCCCACGCATGAACTTGCTCATCCGTCTTGTTCTGCATTCCTACCACGCCTGAACTTGTCGTCCTCGACAAGTTCAGGATTCTACCCCATCAAGTTCAGGGATGCTTACCCCCATCA
>JAAUTM010000281.1 GCA_012031455.1 Phycisphaerales bacterium | reverse complement strand
TTTGGGAAACAATTTGTTGGTTGTTGCTCCTAAGGTTTCAGCTTGCGTCCAGCCATACATCCGTTCTGCACCTTGGTTCCAAAATCGGATGCGGTTTTCTAAATCCCGGACAAAAATCGCATCGGTGGCAATATCAATGAGGGCGGCTTGTTCGCGGATTTTTGCTCTGCGTGTTTGTGCTCCGTCATGTTTTGCGCCATGCTGACGTATCCGAGCAGTTCTCCAGTGGACGATCGCATTGGAGCAATGTGGGCAGTAATCCAACGCAGTGCTCCTTGAAGAGTGAGCAGGCGAAACTCTTGAGAAAACTCTTGCTGGTGTTGAACGGCTGCATTCCATCCTTCCACGATACCAACGCGATCATCGGGATGAATTGCTTGAATCCACCAACCTCGTCCAAAGCTTCCGCCACATCCGAAACAGACTCACCCACAGCCTTGACCGAAGATGCCCTGGCAGCCCAGATTCAAGGCCTTCTGGACAATGCCCAGCGTCACCTTGATGCACCTGTTGTTTCGCAACCTGCCCCAGCCAGGCCAGCCGAAGATGAACCCGAGCAGGACATGGGTGACTTTGCCTCTCCGCAGGAAATCCTCGATCAGACTGCCATGCCCGCGCCCACTCATGTCGAACCAGATGAGCAAGGCATCGAAGCATCCGCTACGGAGCAGGACACCGCATCAGTCACGAAACTTACCCCTGCACCAGCCGATCCCAGGCAGGCATCGACACCGGGGGATGATGCGGAAGTTGCCCGTATTTTGGAGCAGATTGACGATGACCTTTCCATGAAGGCCGATGAAGCAGTCTCCGGCGAATTTGAAACGGTGCTGGATGTGGTTGGCTCTCCCAAGGACGCAGCCGGTCAAGAATCGAGTGCATCCGATGAATCACACCAAGCCAGCGGCGACTACGCCACCGCTGAGCAGGTCGCAGCTGAACTCGATAGCCAACCCGATGCGAATTCGAACGCCAGTGATCATGCCGCCACGCCAATCCCGGCCATCCCCGATGAGGCAATGGCCAAAGCTGCAGCCCCCGCCCCAGCATCACCCCAGGCTGCACAGCCCAAATCCTCTGCATCCAAAGCAGCTGCCAATTCTGCACCAGCGGACGCCAGCGCCACCAAACGAAAACTCAGTCTGCGCTTGCCTTCGCCTATACCAGCCTTGCGGGCGGTAATGACCTTGGTCAATGCTCCGCTGATCAACGCCAACCCTTCCATCCGTCAGGCGGTGGGCCTGCTGGGTCTGGGCAACCTCATGCTCGGCAGCTTCTGGGTGATCTGGCTGCTGATTAGTCGGCATTGATTCATCTGTAACTCCTGCCAACCATTTCATAGATCATGAGACAGGTCCAAATATTGGCTTTCCCTGTTTCTCCTTTTGTTCACGACCCATCGCCACGTCAGTAAGCTATGTCTTTGAACGTGAGTCATGGTAATAATGATGCCTGGCGGGTAACTCATAAGTTCTCGTCAACAGGGATTCGTCGGATCTTTGCAAAACATGGAACATGCCGTCCTGCAACTACCGACAGGTCCGATCCTCTGGCGCGTGGAAACGCATGGCCGGGAACGCTATCTGCCGGGGCGGAGGTACTGGTACGAAAACCTCAATCGCCAGCCTTTTGGGCTTTGTACCCTGCAACTCACCCTGGCCGGTGAAGCTGTATTTCGTGAAGCAAAAAGCGATCACCCGGTACCGTTCGGTTACGCCATGCTCTTTGCTTATGGTGAGCCGACTGCCTATGGCCTGACCGATGCTCACACCAAACCCTACCAGTGTCGCTGGCTGAATCTTCATGGGGCTGGACTGGTGGAACATTGGAACGCCCTGCGCCGGAGGCATGGCTCGGTGATTGATTTCACCGGGTCCGGTCTGGAGGAACGCATGATGGAACTGGCCAGCCTGATATCCCCTGAGCAGGCCTCGGATGTCACGCGAAAGGCACGCATGGTCAGCGATTTTGTTTACTGGCTCATCGACTGGGCGGAACAGCGTCTGGCCAGTCGGCAAAGCTCGGTCGAACGTGCAGTGGATCAGATGCTGAGGCAACCCACGCTGGCGATGTCTCTCAAAACGGTGGCGAACATGTTCGGTTGCAGCAGGGAACATCTTTGCAGGGAGTTTCGCAAACGGGTGGGACAAGCTCCGGGAGCCTACCTGTCGCAGGCTCGGTTGCAACATGCCCTGCGATTGATCGCCTCCACACAACTGCCCATCAAAGCAGTCGCTCAGCAGTCCGGATTTGTCTCGACGCACACCCTGGCCCGCCGCATCAAACAGGCCACGGGCACCAGCCCCATGGGCTACCGGGAGATGAGTCAACGCCGGGCATGATTGTGATATGGGATTTGATGTACTACACGATGGGGTCAAGTGAAAGCGTGTATATTTCGGTTCGGACAAACCTGCAAGAGGTGACGGCATGGCGATGGGAATCAAATACGTTTGTATCAATTGCAAACGTGCCATCATGGCATGGGATGATGGCAACCCATACTACATCGACGAAGCCGGTGCCAAACAGTACGCCTACCACCCCGATCACAAGAATATTGCCCGGTGCGTTGGCAACGAATCTCCGCACTTGTGTCTTGCGTGTGGGGATGAGTTCATGGTCGACTCCCGGGCGCCAATTACAAAATGTCCTGGATGCGGAGCAGACGAGATCATCCAAACCTTCAACCTCAAAGGCCAACGATGCCCTTGCTGTAAGGCTGGTGTATTCGCTGCCGATCCAAGCTCCCAGTGCATTTCTTGATACGGTGAGATGAATGACTACACGGATTGCACTGGTATCCTGCGTGAAGCATAAACGGAGTGTGCCCTCACCTGCGCGAGACCTATATCAGTCTTCGTTATTTCGCGGACTTCGCAAATATGCAGAGGCAAACAGTGATGCGTGGTACATCCTTTCTGCGAAGTATGGTGTCCTCCAGCCAGACCAAGTTGTAGAACCTTATGAGCGAACACTGAATAAAATGGGCAAAGCTGATCAGCTGAAATGGGCAGAATTTGTGCAGGAGCAACTGGACGAACTCATCCCCCCTGATGCGATGGTGATCATACTTGCAGGCCAGCGCTACCGGGAACATCTCATACCGTACTTACGATCACGCCGAATTGAGGTCGTTGTTCCGTTGGAAGGACTCAGCTTCGGCAAACAGCTGCATCGCCTCAAGGAAATGTTCCCATGCTGAGCATCAATACCCACTTGGATCAGTTCTATTCGATGCTGGCATCGTTGGAGGTGCGAAAGCCACAGGGATGTCAGCTTAAGGAGATGTCTGGTCGTTGGCGATGGCCCACCCGTGGGGTCTATTTATTCCGAGAACCCGGCGAAGCACGATGCCGAACGCCCGCAATATCACGAGTGGTACGTGTCGGAACACATGCGGTTAGTTTGGGTTACAAATCGAGCTTATGGGGACGATTACGCACTCATCGCGGTGGGCTTACAGGCATTGGTAATCATCGCAGTTCCATATTCCGTCTTCATGTGGGCAATGCAATATTGGCACGTGAAAGATTGTCGCTTCCGACCTGGGGCAAGGGTTCCAGTGCTCCTCGATCCGTGCGGATTGAGGAGGTAACGCTTGAGAAACGCGTCTCAGAGTATATCGGCGCCATGTCGGTATTGTGGGTCGATGTGCCGGATGAGCCTGGGCCTAGCAGCATGAGGTCATTCATCGAGCGAAATGCAATCGCATTGCTCTCAAATCATTGTTGCCCTGTCGATCAACCGAGCCAGGGCTGGCTGGGGAACTTCAGTCCTCGTCACGAGATCCACAAAAGCGGGCTCTGGAACCTGAACTACGTC
>JAAUTM010000280.1 GCA_012031455.1 Phycisphaerales bacterium | reverse complement strand
GTTGCCGCTGGGTGGTTACGTGAAATGGTGGGTCAGGAGGACATGGATGCCGCTGTCAAAAGCGACGATGAACGAGCCTTTAACCGCAAGCCAGCCTGGGCGCGGGCCATCGTCATCGTGGCCGGGTCACCATGAACCTGATCTTCGGGCTGATCTTTTTCATCATTGCTTTCATGCATGGAGTCGAGTTCCCCCCCGCCATCGTCGGTTCCGTCGCACCCGGCAGCCCCGCATCTCAAGCCCAGCTTGTAGGGTCCAACAATCCTGAAAGCATCGGACTCAAAGCCGGTGATCGGGTGATCCGCATTGATGACACGGAAGTCGGCGATTTCATGGATTTGGCCGTCAATACCGCCCTTGCCGGAGCTGACCACACGCTGACGCTCCAAGTCTTACGGGAAGGTCATGAGCAACCACTGAGCTTCAAAGCCAAGCCTGTGCGTGATCCGGTCATGGGGCTTTTGAGCCTGGGGATTGGGCAGACACTCTCACCGAAGATTGCTGCAACTGATGCCGAAGAGCTCCCTCAAGCATGGGTTCAAGCAGGGGTACAACCGGGCTGGTTCGTTACCCAGGCTGGCGGGAAGGCCGTGGGGTTGGAGGAGTTTCATAAGTACACGCAGGCCGTGATCGCCGGACGCGGAGAACCGGTCTCCCTGGTTTTCGCAGACGACATCAGCAACGCAAGCAAAACGGTGGAAACCACCTTGACCGCCTGGCCGTTGCTCACCGCTGGTGACGAAGCCAAAGGTGCCATGCACCTGCTTGGGCTTGAGCCGGTGGTGATGATCACTGCCCTGTCGCCGCAAGGCCCAGCCGAGTCGGCGGGTGTGCAACCCGGTGATTTATTGGCTGAACTTGACGGAGTGGACTGGCCGGGGATCGCCAGGGTTCCTCAAATTGTTAAGGCCGCCAATGGAAAGGCGATTTCGATCGCCGTGGTCCGTGATGGGCAGCGTGTTGAGTTGCCCGCAGTCAAACCCAATGCCAAAGGGTTTATCGGGATCGTACAAAGCCTCGCACTTATGATAATCTGCTGGGTGGCTCGCTGCTGATACGCCCTTTGCCGCATTGAATCTCCCCGAAGGTTCGCGCATTCTGGCCATCGGTCAAACCCCGGTGCAGAACTATGGCGACATGCAACGGGCACTGGTGGAGGCCATTTCCTCCGCCGATGCTGGTCAGCAGCCGGTGTCGGTGGATGTGAAATACCAGGTTAACATCACCGGCCAACCGGTTTACACCCGGTCCATCACCATTGACGCCCCGTGGCGTGAACGAATTGTTCAAGCAGGTTGGACGATGCCCAACAACTCCCTGCCCTTTGCCATGCTCCGTCAACCCGTAATCGCCGAGAATGCCTGGGCAGCCGCAAAACTGGGTGTGAAGAAAACGCATATTTTCATGATGCAGACATACCTGACTCTGGTACGTTTGATTCAGCAAACGGTGCCCTTTTCAAGCATGACTGGACCTGCGGGCATTGTGCATGCGGGAACCAGGATTGCCCGTGAAAGCGGCTGGGCCTATGTGGTGTTTTTCTTTGGCATCATCAGTGTGAACCTGGTGGTGATCAACCTGCTGCCGATCCCCATCGCCGATGGGGGTTGCTGCTGTTTCTGGCCATCGAAAAAATCAAGGGAAGCCCGGTTCACCCTGCGATTCTCACCGGGGCCACCTACGTTGGTCTGGCTATGATCGGCGGGTTGTTCATCACGGTGACCTATTTTGACATCTTGCGGATGATGGCGGGCAATTAATCACGCTGATCTCCGACTTCCATCGATATCTGATTCGGCTAATCACAACCCGGCCCTAACTGGCTTCTGATTTTCATTGCAATTCTTGCTTGCCTTATGCCGATAATCGGGGTACGCTACAAGAGAATTCAGCGAATGCTGGCGTCGGTTGACATCTTCCGCCCTGATGTTTGGGGCCTTGGCTGAATGATTGCAATTCAAATCACAGCCAGGCTGAGGCGCTTGTGGGAGCGTCGCTTTGGGGTGGTCGTCGACGCAGTTGTTCGCAATGCTGGAGGTTCGACCATCACTCGAGGACGTTTTCAACCGTCGCGGCCTGTCGGCAAGCAGCTTCGCATCAACGAACAAATTCGCATATCCCGTGCGCCTCATCGATGACAGCGCTGTCGATGTCGGTGTAGTCGAGACTGTCGAGGCCAAACGTCGCGCCCGTGAAGCCGGCCTGGACCTGGTGGAAGTGGCCCCGCAGGCCAGTCCCCCGGTTTGCAAGATCATGGACTACGGCAAGTGGAAATACCAGCAGAAAAAGAAAGAACAAAAAGCCCGCAGTCACGCCAAAACCAGTGAGCTTAAGGAAGTTCGGCTGCGCCCCAAAATCGACGATCACGATCTGGAAATCAAGCTGAATCAGGCCACCGATTTCCTTGCTGATGGCGACAAGGTTCAGTTCACCCTGCTCTTTAAGGGTCGGGAAATGGCCCACCGCGAGCTGGGCATGGAACTCATGCGTGATGTCAAGGCCAAATTGAATCTGGTCAGCAAGGTCGAAAGTGAACCACGACTGCTGGGTCGGCGGATGACCATGGTGCTGGCACCGGACAAGAAGGCTCCGCCCAAACCCGCTTCTTCGCCTGCAGCCAATGTTGCATCAACATCGGCTCAGCCAGGATCAGCAGCGTCCCCTGCCATGGTTGCACCGCGTATTCCTCAAACTCAGGTTGCCGGCAGTACCAGTGCCCCCGCCCCGGCCCCTGCTGCAACTTCCGCTGTCAAAGTTCTTCCATGAAGCGGTTATTTTAACCCGGATCGCGATCCATCCTTACTACATCACCTGCGACCCATCAGGTCCGATGCTCACCACGGTCATCGTCCCCGGCGGGTGATCCTTCACAAACTGATTCAGCGTTTCCAAGGTGATCGTATCCACCCGTTCAGCCACCTCCTCCAACGACCGCGTCGACCGTGAATGTATTGATCTGATGCCAGAGCCATCGCCCTGGCCGATGTCGATTCTCCCTGCATCACCAGCGATGATTTCATCCCCACCACGCCCGGTGAAACTCATGGGCATCGACCCCTCACTTAGACGGTGTAGTTCCGTACGCATCACTTCAATGGCCTCTCGCCCTTGATCCGGCGTGGTACCCACATAACAGAACACGCCCCCCAACCTGATGATCGCCCCCCGTAACGCGCACCCACTGAGTAACACAAGCCGCGTTTCTCCCGAACCTCGGTGTACAACCGGCTGCTGGCGCCGCCAGATAGCACATTCCACAGCATCCGCGCGAGCACGACGTCCAGATACTCCTTCTGAGCCCGGCCCATAATCGAGCCCATAGCCGTGATGCGCTCGACCTTGCGCTCCCGTATCTCATACGCCGTCCGGCCGCTCTGCTCCATCTGCATCAGCATGAGGAAGTAGCGGACCTTGAAAATAGAGCGTATCTTCTCCCGTTGCATCTCGAGGATGTCCTTGTTGACAGGGTACCCCGCGCCCGGCGCGTACTCGAACGGCCTCATGCCTGGGTCACGGAAAAAGTTGATTGCCCCCGGCTCCAACGACACCTCCTCGTCGTCGGCCATTGACTCCGGAAGAAACGTCGGCGGGTCTGATATCTTGTCGGCGAGCTTGAGCAAGGTCTTGGCCATTGCGTTCGCCGTCTTGATTTCGGGCATCGCCTCGGTCGTGAGCCCGTACCCGTAGGCGTCTCGGCCCCTCATCTCCCACCGCCACACCGCCACCGGCTGGCTCTGATACCCAGTCTCCCTCAGTATATCCTCGCCCGAGCCGTCAGCCTCAACCCAGTACCCAGCCCACGGCATGTTGTAGATGTCCATCATGC
>JAAUTM010000279.1 GCA_012031455.1 Phycisphaerales bacterium | reverse complement strand
AAGGACCAAGCAGCGGTTCAAGCGAAAGGAACTTGATAGCCGCCGCTGTGCTGCGTAGCTCATCAATGCGCCCGTGTACTGATCCGATTCAACCGACACCCCATCAGATGTTCTCCGCCCATGGCAATTGCGGTGACAATTGAAGCAGACGATCGGAGCGCTTTGTCAATATCTGGAATTGGTGCCAGTGCGCCTGATTCATGACCTCAAATACGCGCAGGATGAAATCTAATGGTACATCCTTGTGGAAAAGGTCACTCATTGAATTGACGAAAATTATTTGCGGCGTCTTCCAAGACAGTGGTCCATCCACCACATGCGGATGTACGGTCAGCGTGAACCCTTTTGCGTAGTTGGGCTGGCCCATTGCCTGTAGCCGCTTGGCCATTCGCTCGGCATAGCAGTTTTTGCACCCTGGGCTGATCTTGGTGCAACCGGTCACAGGATTCCATGTTGATTCCGTCCATTCAATCTTGGACTTAGTGGCCATTCTGTGAGCCTCCGTCCCGGTACTTGTTAAAGACATCCCGTGCAATCTTATCCCCGGTTTTGTTGTGAGATGCGAAGAAAAGGTAGTAGACTACTGCCCCTTGTGTGTTTCGCATGGGGATTGGATCAGGGACATATTTAAATCCTGCGATATCTTTGAGACGCTTCTGGTAAGCCTTGATGACATCGATGTTGGTGCGCTTCTGCTGGATCGCACCGAACAATCCTTCGCTTGTCTGGTAGGCGGCATCTCGCCATGATTCGTCCCCCCAAAACGTATTCATCCTTGCAATCTGGGAATCCGGAACTCCTTCCGGGTACTCCCATAACATGTTCATGTTTGCATCCATAATCATGAAGTTTAGGAATATCTCGATGCTTTTCATCCGGCCAGCCTGTTGGACAACCTCCCAATTTGGATTCAAACGGTAGGGATCGAGCACGCACAGAGCTCGACGGTAATCCTCAAACCGGCAGGTAGGGAATACCTTGGTGCAAAGTATGTCGTTGCAATCGCCATGATAAACCGAGACATTCGTTTTCCCAGCCGTCAACTTCTGCAATCGCGCTGTCCGCTTGCCATCCAGATCGACAAAATGATAATGCGAGAATTGTAGTTGGAGCGCGATAGCGGGGCTTCCTTCAATTTCTTCTCCAGTCGTCTTTGAGATGTGGGTGCCAGCCCCGGCAAAACCGTCGATGTAAGCGTAGTGCCGTATTGAAGTCTGCTTTTTTAAAATATCCGTATAAGCCTTCGCATACTTGCGCAGAATGTGAAGCTTAATTTCGGTCCAACGGCCAACCTTATCGAGACTTGCGTCATCCATTGCATATTTCTCGCCTGTAACGCCCATGCCTCACTACTAATTGCATATGCGATATCGGCTGAAACTTCATCTCCATCCCTACATTATGTTTCGCTGATTTCATGAAACGTCAGCTCCCCACTGCTGCTGTCGAGCATCGCCACGCTGTAGGTTGAAGCCCTGAAAAGTGCACCGGGTTGATGATGCGCGTCGAACCCTGTGTTTCATCCCGCATCCGGTGGCTATGCCCGTGACACAGGTAATCCACCTGATCCGCCAGAGCTTTGCTCATCGCCAGCGGATCATCCCCATGCATGAATCGCAGCCGCTTGCCATCGAGCACCAGTTCCCCCACCGGGTGATCCACATGCAAACCCAGATGCCGGGCGTAACGGGTCATGCTCGCATGGTCCCAATCGACATTGCCAAACACCAGATGCGCAGGCAGGGTTTGACCTCTGGCAGCCTGACCCGGAGCCTCGACCAGCAAGGCATCGAGCACTTCCATGGAGCCGATGTCGCCTAAATGAATGAGTATTTCCGCCCCTTGAACAAGCAAAGTGGACACCGCCCGGCGAGTGGTGCCGGCGCGGCCATGTGAATCCGACAATAAACCGATCTTGGGCAAAACACCACCCCAACGTGGACCAGTCCACGAACCAGTGTATCCGACCCACGCCATCGATCAAGCCCCACTTGCGATATACTTGATCATCCATGGTCCATGACCCTCCCCAGGGTCCCATCCCAGAGGTACTTGTATGCCCGCCAAATCCCAGTCCCACGACCCCTATTTCCGTGATCTATTTGATGCCATCAAGTCCATCGCCATCGGCATGCGCATCACGTTGAAATACCTTTTCTCCCCTGCGGTGACGATTCAGTATCCCTACCAGCGCATCGCCTTTGCCCCGCGCTACCGAGGCATTCATGAGTTTGAAGCCGACAAATGCATCGCCTGCGACATGTGCGCCAAAGCCTGTCCGGTCGATTGCATTTACATTGACAAGTCAGCCCCGCGCAAGATCGACAAAGCCACCGGCAAGGCTGCGGGCGGCGAATTGCTGCGCTATGCCATCGATTATCAAAAGTGCATGTTCTGTGCCTTGTGCACCGAACCGTGTCCGACCGAGTGCATCCACATGGGAAAAATCCATGATCACTCGGCCTACAGCCGATCGGAAATGGTGGTGGAGTTCACCGAGCTGGATCAACAAGGTCGGCGAACGGTGCTGCCTCTGTGGATGGACCGCAATGCCGACAACATCCCCTGGGTGAACTCGGAACGCGAGCGCATCCGCAAAGGTGAACTGGCCACGACTGATGCTGACATCAAACCGGTGTAATCGTGCTGCCCCTGTGATCAAACGGTTACGACCCCATTTGTTTGGAATTGTTTAGCAGCGCTGCTGTGACATGGTTATTTTGATAATCCTTGATGTGCAACAGATGTTATGAACGAACTTTACGAAATTTGTTGGTAATTCAAATGATTTTCGTGTGATCCGTTTTGACGAATCGGGAACCAGCGCGTAACTTGGAGCGTCCAAAGATTTGAACTGGGTCAGGTTGGTTCCCTTCCTTTGCAGCATGCGGCTAGATCCGGGGGTAATTTGCCATGACACAAGTGCCATCGACATCTACCAGCGCGTTTCCGGTGATCCCCGGTTATCAGGTGATTGATCGCCTGGGGTCCGGGGCCACGGCCACGGTGTACAAAGCCAGACAGTTGACACTCGACCGCCTGGTGGCGATCAAAGTGCTCAATCGTCGGGCTGGCAGCGATGTGGCCTATGCTCGCAAACTGCTGTCCGAAGGTCGCGCTGCCGCCAAGCTCAATCACCCCAACGCCGTGCAGGCTTACGATGTGGGACAGGTGGGTGATCTGCTCTATTTCGTGATGGAATACATCGAAGGTTCCACCGTCCAGCAGCGTTTACAGCGTCAGGGACGTTACCCGCTGGATGAAGCGATTCAGATCATTTTGCAGGTAGCCCAGGCCTGCAGCAGGGTCATCGCATGGGCATGATCCATTGCGACATCAAGCCGCACAACATCATGATTTCACAATCCGGCATCGCCAAGCTGGCCGACCTTGGCCTGGTGCGTCAGGTCAGCGGCGGCGATCCCCGCTCCACCTCCAGTGCGGGGAAACCCTTGGCACTCCCTTTTACATCAGCCCTGAACAAGTGCGTGGCGAATCCAACATCGACCCCCGCAGCGACATCTACAGCCTCGGTGCCACGTTCTATCACATGGTCACCGGTCGCGTACCTTTCGAAGGTGACAACGCTGGTTTCATCATGCGGCAACACCTGACCACCAAACTCACTCCGCCGGATCAGGTCTGTGCCGAGGTCACCCCATCCGTCGCCGGCGTCATCGAAAAAATGATGGCCAAGGAAGTCGATGAACGCTATGCCACCGTGGATCAGCTTATCGAAGACCTTCAGGCCATACTGACCACCGGCTCACCGATTCACGCCCAGCGAGCCTTTGATCTGGATGCCCTGGAAAGACTCGACCAGAAAACCACATACCGA
>JAAUTM010000278.1 GCA_012031455.1 Phycisphaerales bacterium | reverse complement strand
GAACAGGCGGGTGTCGAAAATGTGTTGCAGGGAAACCTTGCCAAAGTCGGAGCGCAGAATGCGGGCATCGGGGTTCAGGTGATGCACGATGCCCTCCAGTCGATCCAGTTCCGCAGCGCTGACCAGATCAGTCTTGTTCAAAACAATGACGTTGGCAAACTCGATCTGATCCACCAGCAGATTGACCAGCGTGCGGTCATCCTGATCGTTGAGCGCTACCTGCCGGTCCTTCAGATCGTCACTGGAATCGTAATCACGGAGAAAGTTACGGGCGTCCACGACCGTGACCAGCGTGTCCAGTTGGGTCAAATCTTGGAGGCTATGCCCTTGTTCATCAGTGAATGAAAATGTTTGGGCCACGGGCAGGGGTTCGCTGATGCCCGAGCCTTCGATCAACAGGTAATCAAAGCGACCAGTCTGTGCGAGTTTGGAAACTTCACGTAAAAGGTCTTCACGCAGGGTGCAGCAGATGCAACCATTGGAAAGCTCCACGAGTTTTTCATCCGTGCGCGACAGCTGCGCCCCGCCGTCGCGGACCAGCGCTGCATCAATGTTGACCTGGCTCATGTCATTGACGATCACGGCCACCCGCCTGCCTTCCCGATTGCGCAGCACGTGGTTCAGTAGCGTCGTCTTCCCTGCTCCCAAAAAACCGGATAAAACGGTCACCGGTAGTTTTTTTCCGTTCTGTGACATCGATGAACCACTCCCTGAGTTTATAACGTGCGTATCGACTTGACAGAATGATATTGCGTTATCATTATCATGTCAACCGACTGGTACAAGCGGGTACTGGACTGAAGAAGACCTTCTTTTGCACAAGGACAACCGATGTCAGAAACAACCCATGATCACGTGCCCTGCTGCTGGTGTGCGGTGCGAACCTGCTTGGCCGGTCAACATGAATCGATGACCGCCGCTCAGCTTCACGAACGAATCGCCGTGCATCATTCTTCGCTTTCGTTGGAAGTCTTTGAGGCCCAGTTGCGCACCTGGTTCAAACAAGGTCGGCTGATCCAGCTTACCAACGCTCGAATGCAGGCGATCTACCAATTAACCCAACAGGGCCGAGGCGCTTGTTGTCCAAGTGATGATCACTCGCACAATCCGATGTCCCATCATCAGGATCGACCTGCGCATTTCCAACCATCCCTGCAGGCACTACGTATTGAGATTGACTGACCCGACCTTCGAAAGGCATGCACATGACGTCACTGAATCTTCCAGCCGATGGATCGTCACCGTCCTCGACTCGCGCCGCGAACATCTCTGACACCATGCCTGAATGGGTGAGTCAGGACCCCGCCAGTCGAGCCTTACGCCGTCAACTGGTTATCTCAATGGTGGGCCTGGTTCTGTTACTCGCAGGTCTTTGCGCCAAGCTGCTGTTCGATACCCCGTATCACGCGCAGGCGCTGGCGCTGCTGAGCGCGATCGTGCTGGGGTTCCCATTATCACCGAAGCGGTGGTCGATCTGTACCGGCGAAGTCAAACCGGAGGCATGAAAAGCTCGCACATGCACGAACTGGTGGCCATTGCCTTTCTAGCCTCGTTTGTCAGCGGCAAATATTTCGAGGCCGCCTCGGTTGCCTTTTTCATGCTGGTGGCAATGTTTATTGAAGATCGCACGGCGGTCGGCGCACGCAAAAGTATTGAGTCATTGATCCGTCTGTCTCCGACGCACGCCAATCTGAAAACGCCAGATGGCATGGTGCGCCGTGATGCCAAAGACCTTCAGCCCGACGATGTGGTGGTGGTTCGTCCCGGCGACATGATTCCCTGCGATGGGGTGATCGCCACCGGCCAAAGCACCGTCAATCAAGCCAGTATCACCGGTGAGTCCCTCCCTGTGGACATGGCGCCGGGCCATGAAGTCTTCAGCGGCACCATTAATCTGACCGGGGTTTTGGAGATCAAGGTCACTCGGACCGGTCGCGATACCACCCTGGGCAAAGTTCAGGACCTGATTCTCCAAGCGTCTGAATCCAGGCCCATGGTGGTCAAAATGCTGGAGACATACGCCAGTTATTACTCGCCCGTGGTGCTGATGGGGGCCGGCATCCTGTTTTTTTTCACCAAGGATATGAATCGTGCCATCAGTCTGCTGCTGATTGCTTGTCCTTGTGCAATCATTTTAGCGGGGCCGACGGCCATGATAGCCGCCATCAGTGCTGCTTCACGATTGGGTGTGCTCATCAAAAATGTCACCGACCTGGACATTGCCCGCCGCATCAACGCGATCGTCTTTGACAAAACCGGGACTCTCACCCATGGCAACCTGATCGTTGAACGATTGATCCCGGCTCATGGGGTTGCCCCCGCGACCTGCTGCGCTTGGCAGCTTCGGTGCAGACCAACTCTAATCATCCAACCGCCAAGGCTGTGATCCAGACCGCCCAGAAAGCCCGGTTGAACCTGCAACCAGTGGAGGATTTCCTGGAATATCCCGGGCGCGGCGTCGCTGCCACGGTGGGCAACCAGCCTGTTCACGTCGGACGCGAATCATGGTTGTTGGAACAAGGCTGCAGCTCGGCTGAACTGAATCTGCAGGATTCACAGTCTGCCAGTCTGCTGCATGTGGCCTTGAATCGAAAGATCATCGGTTGTATCGCGCTTGCCGACCAGGTTCGCTCCGAGGCGGCGGCGGTCATGTTGGACCTGCATCAATTGGGAGTCCAACGGCGAGCCATGATCACCGGCGACCGTCCCGGACCGGCCAGCGCCATCGCCAGCATGGTCGGCATCAACGATGTCCGTGCACAGGCATTGCCCGGGGACAAACTGCAACTGGTCCACGAACTTCGTAAACGCGGCTACACCGTCGCGGTCATCGGGGATGGGGTGAACGATGGCCCGGCTCTGGCTGCTGCTGATGTATCGATCGCCATGGGGCCGCCGGCAGCGATGTGGCGATTCACGCCGCATCCATCGCCCTGATGAACAATCGGCTTAACCGTATTCCGTTTCTCCTGCGCCTTTCCCGCAATACCACCTCGGTGATCCGTCAGAATATTATTGGCGTCATGTTTTACATCGCAGGGATGCTAACCCTGCTGGCTTGGGGTTACATTACCCCTCTGGTGGCCGCCATCGCCCATGGCCTAAGTTCGATTGTCGTCGTCTTCAATTCCGCGCGACTGGTCCGACAAGGTGAGTCTCTGGATGAGATCGACATCACACTGAATCAGATATCATCCACTTGAGAACGTTCTGAACACAGCCCCTCACCCCCCAAGCCCCTGACCCCGGCCTGACTGGAAGCAAGTTTCCAGTCAGTTGTCATCGATTGCTTGTCATCGATTGCCTGTCCCCGACGACAAACAGCGGGAACTGGAGTCTTTGGAACCGTCCTGTTAATATCCCTGCAACGACAAGGTCTTTGGCTTATCCGGACTCGGTCGCCGAGGCGATACCCAGCCACCCTCTCCTGCGGGGAGAGGGATTATACAAAGGCCTTTAAGCAAACAATGGCCAATTGCGGACTTGATTGATCCAATATAGACATCGTGGCAATGTTTGTGTGTAGGCTCTATGAACCCTTGGTATATAAATGGTAGGGAATATGCATAGTATCAATATTGGCAATATTACGATCGGGCCGGGTCTGAGAAAAGGTGTCAGGAAGAATAATCCGCCATCAGAAATCAACCTGACATGCTCCGTCGCAAACCTACACTTTGACACCTAAACCATGATATTGTGCACCACTGCCAGGCGACGGAGTCGCGGCTCTGGGAGTGATAACTCCGGCTGCTCAGGGCATCGGTCAGGTTGCGTTTGATCATACTGTTGACCGTCTCGACCTGCCATCGCTGTGTGTACCCGCATCGTCGTCGCCTTTCCGGAGTGC
>JAAUTM010000277.1 GCA_012031455.1 Phycisphaerales bacterium | reverse complement strand
GGGTTCAGGGCGGGTTCCTTATCCAGCACATCGGCTGGCATACCCGCCCAGGTACGCCGCTTTTGCACGCCGCTGCCACATCCGCTTCCACCACCAACCCCCGCGTGCGGTGTTGATGATCCACGCCCCCTTCTTCATGGTGGCGATGCGGGTGCTGTTGATAAACCCACGGTTGCTGTCGTCCAGATTCATGTGCAAGCTCACCACATCCGCTGACTTGATCGCCTCATCAGCGCTGGCTGCTCTTGTCACATTGAATTGACTGGCGAAAGCATCATCCCAGTATTTGTCAAAACCGATGCACTTCATGTCAAAAGCCGCAGCCCGTTTGATGACTTCCTTCCCAATCCGTCCCACGCCCAGCACCGCAATGGACTTCCCATAAAGCTCATGGCCGGTGATGCGTTTCCATCCGCCTTCCTTGGTGGACTTGATGTGGGCCAGAACTGCTTGGCCAGCGCGATCATCAGCAGAAAGGTATGTTCCGCACCGTGGTGTGATAACGCCGGGTGTGAAAAGCACCGGGATTTTCAAGGCAGTGGCATGCTTGACATCAATGGAATCCAGCCCGATGCCATACTTGGCAATCACACGCAGCCTGGTCGGAGCGTTCAAAGCTGCATCGATGACCTTGGCAGTAATAAGGTCATCCCCATTGAGCAGGCCATCGAACCCGCCATGCCCGGCGATGAGCTTGAGCATGGCATCTTCCTGCAGCGGGCCACGGGCACGCACAATCTCCAAGCCTGATTTTGCCAGGTAATCGTGGTGCGGGCCGGGGGTGTCCTGAAAACTCGTGGTGGTCAGCAGAATAACGCATGGACTTATAAACTCCTTGGAATGTAGGTGGTACGGTAGCGGATTCAAGGCCCCATAACTTACCGTAAGAACGGCCAGTCTGCATGGGCCCGACATCCGACATCATCAACAATCAAATACTCAGCATCTTCATGCCCACCTCGCTAAGTATGGGCCGAATAACTGTCGATTAATGATCTATGTGTCCGGGGGCGACAATCAGGCCTGTCATTCATCGGGTATTGCTGATGACCCCTATTCGTGTCATTCATTCGGTAGTTCTGCGCCTGATGGCCTGCCTGGTCGTGGGCGGGTTGCTGTTATCGCTTGGACTTGGATTTCTAGAACTCAGGCGTACCACCAGTCTGATGCAGGTGGAAATGACCCAGCGTCTGGGGCAGATCACCCAAAACCTTCAAGCAGCACTGGGCAGCCTGCTGGCGCAGGGTTCAACGCGCGATGTTCAGGAAGCACTCCATGTCTATCTGCGTGATCCGTGGCTACGGGGAATCCGTGTGACCGACAGCCAGGGGGTACTCATGGAAGCCGGGAGCTGGGACCCCGACCTGGAAAAAACCATCAGCACGGTGCTCACCGTTTCCCAGCAGGGGCTTGCTTACGGCACAGAACTGGATTTTTCCACGCGAACCATGGTGCGGGCACCGATCATGATGCCCGGCCAGGTACTGCTGCTGGAGCTTTGGGTGGATGGACCTGCGGTCATGGGTCAGCTTCGTGCCAGAGTGATTTCGGGGCTGACAATGCAATGGCTGCTCATGGGCGCATTGGCGCTCTTGGGCCTGCTGCTGATGAGGCGGTGGTTCACGGGGCCGCTCTCGGACATCGTGCAACTGGTGAAACGAGGTTCCGGAGCCGAACATTTTTATCAGTTGTCACAACGCTGCCGGGGTGAGTTCGCCCAACTCGCAGAGGCGATTGGTGGCATGCTCACCCGGATCGATGCCACCGCCCAGTGCCTGCGTCAGCGGGAACGTGCCTTCGAGGATTTGTATCAGTTTGCGCCTGCCTCGATGCTGAGTCTGGATGCCCAGGGCAAAGTGGTGGATGCCAATCGCCGGGCTGCGCAACTGCTGGGCCTGCAATCGGAACGAGAACTGATCGGTAAGGTGATGATGGATTTTGTCCGCCCGGAAGATCGAGCCCGAGCACGGCAAACCATCGACCGGTTGGAACTCGAACCGCTGACACGCTGCGAACTTCGCCTTAATGCCGGCAGCCGAATGCTGGATGTGCTTTTGGAATGCACCGGCGTAAGGGACGAATCCGGGGCCCTGCGGCAGGTACGCATCTCCCTGCTGGATGTAACTCAGTCGCATCAGTTGCAAAACGAACTGGCAGAAAAAGGTCGGCTGCTCAACCTCATCGTGGATCACATGAGCGATGCCATCCTTCTGGTGGATAAGCACAATCGTGTGGCAGCATACAACCAGAAACTGGCGACCCTGCTCCGCTGCCGAGTGGATCAAAGACTGGGCACCAGCTACAGCACGGAATATTTCTGGAACGACCTTGGCCTCCTGGATGCTGAGCTTTTCGTCAAACGCATGAACAGATCGAAGCCGACAACGCCCGCACAACTTGTGAGCGTTTTGCCACGCAGGTCGGTGTATTCGCTTCGAAGGCATCCCTGTGCATGACGTGGAAGGCCAGACCGTCGGACGGTTGTGGGTGGTGCAGGACATCAGCCATCAGGAACAGATTCACCGTCTTGCCAGTCAGCAAAACGCGCAGTTGCAGGCCCTGCGCAACATCGGGGAAACTCTGGCGAATGTGGGCACGGTGGATGAACTTTTGTATCGCGCAGTGTCGGAACTGTACGAATGCATGGGCGTGGAGTCCGTGGGCATGGCCGTACGCCGGGAAGGCCCGGGAGCACGCACTCAGCAACTGATTCACCGTGGCCCTGCTCCAGTGTTGTTGCAACAGGCCCGGGCGGTCGTTGATGCAGTGGAAAAGGAATTACTTGCAACGGTACTCTGCCAGGTGGAGGCGATGTACTGGCCCGAACCCCCTGCACAACAGAACTGGGGCCGACTGTTCCGTCAATGCGGACTGACCAGCGTCGCAGCGGTAGGTCTGCGGGGCAGCAGCGGAGGGCAGGGCATGTTGTGGATTGCCCGTCGTGGCGGAGATCGACTGGAACGGCATCACATTTACATGCTGCAGGCTTTGGCACCGGTCATAGCCGCACGTGTGGAGTTTGCTCAGCAGCGTCAGCAGTTACAGGCCGTGGCCGCCACGGATATGGTGACCGATCTGCCCAACGCCCAGCAGTTTCACGCGATGCTCAGGCGGGTGCCACTGCAACCTCAGCAGCCATGGTCGCTGCTGTTGGTGAAACTCGACCACTTTCGCAAAATCAATCATTTGCTCAGTCACGAACAGGCCGATGGCATCCTCCGTGATACAGCCAAAGAGATACGCCGGTTGATGCGCAAGAATGCCTTTGTCGCCCGCCTGCCCGGCCCGGTGATCGGCATCATTTCACCTGACAGCGACAACACGCAGGCTCAAACCCTGGCGCAACGATTGCACGAAGCCTTCGCCCATCGCCCGCATGTCACTACTGCAGCGGGGTATTTTCCCCCTGACACTTTCCATCTCCGTGGTCAGTCATCCAGCCGAATCCCGCAGTGTGCAGGAATGGTGGCCCCTGGCAGAAATGCGTCTGCTACAGGCCCGTACCCAGGGTGGCAACCGCACCATCGCTGCGGATGACCCGCCTGTCCGTCAGGCTGGGTAAGGGCGGACCTTTTCATGGATCCGGGACATTAGATATTTGATTGTTGGCACTCACCACAGCCACATCACCAGGGCGATCAATCCAAAGACCAACAGTCCGATGATCAGACAGCCCACGGTGAATTGCCGTGCCTGCGGACGATCATCAACACGCCAGATCGCCACAATAAAATCAACAATCACGCTAATCAAAACCTCAAAGAGAAAATGCATCGATTCCCCCGTGTGTATGATTATTCCGGTTTGACCTGTATCACTTTCGCAGGCACACCGCCCACGGTGGCGTGATCGCC
>JAAUTM010000276.1 GCA_012031455.1 Phycisphaerales bacterium | reverse complement strand
TGCCAAACTGCCCGGTGGCCCCGGCTACCAGCAGTTGCGGAAACTGATCGATGAGCACCAACTGCATACCGTATGCGAGTCAGCCTTATGCCCCAACATGGGTGAATGCTGGAATCGCGGCACCGCAACGATCATGATCCTCGGCGATGTCTGCACCCGTTCCTGCGGGTTCTGTCACATTGCCACCGGACGTCCTGAAACGCTGGATACCGATGAACCCCGACGTGTTGGTCAGGCCGTTGCCCTCATGAACCTGCGCCACGTGGTGCTCACCAGTGTCAATCGTGATGAACTCTCCGATGGAGGGGCTGGCATCTGGGCAAGCACCATCTACGAAATACGCAAGCAAAGCCCTGACACCGCTGTCGAGGTGCTCATCCCTGATTTCTGCGGCGACTGGAACGCACTGCAACTGGTCCTTGATGCACGTCCGCAGGTACTTAATCACAACCTCGAAACTGTCCCCCGGCTCTACTCGGCTGTGCGCCCGCAAGCCAAATACTCACGATCCCTCGAACTGCTCCGCCGCAGTAAAGAACAGGGGCTGACCACCAAAACCGGCATCATGGTCGGCATCGGCGAAACCGATGATGAGGTCACAGCGCTCATGCAGGATGTTGTTAAGCTCACCCAAACCGACAAGGGCAGTTGTGACATTCTGACCATCGGCCAGTATCTGCAACCCACCCCGCAGCATTTGCCAGTCACGCGTTTTGTCACACCCGAACAGTTTGCCCAATACAAACTACTGGGGGAGAGCATGGGCCTGCGCCATGTCGAATCCGGCCCGCTGGTGCGTTCCAGCTACCACGCGGATGAAGCCGCCGACAAGGTCATTACCTAATTCTGAAACCCACAACACATCAATCTGGCGAAGCCCACAGAGCAATGAGACCTGAAGCCCACACCGCATCGGTGTGGGTTCCTGCCTTCTGGCCTTGATACCCCTCTGCTCCCTCATCGCCCGCACCACAACATGCTTGAATTGACCCTCCACGAACTGCAGGCGACAATATTAATTCTATGGCTTACGAACGTGACAACATCGCGCGGCTGACTGCATATGTGCCCGGTGAGCAGCCGCAGGCAGGCCGGTGGATCAAGCTCAACACCAATGAAAATCCGTACCCCCCGGCTCCAGCCGTGCTTCAGGCCATCCGCAAAGTATCAGCCGACCAGCTTCGCCGCTATCCACCGCCTCATGCCGATGTTTTCTGTGCTGTCGCCGCCAAGTTACACAAGGTGAACCCGCAGCAGATCATCGCCACCAATGGCGGAGATGAACTCCTTCGGCTCATGGTCACGGTTTTTGCGCGCCCCAACCTGGCGGTTCATCCTTCACAAAGGGAAGCGATCGAAGAAGCTGGCCCGGGAGGAATCGCAGTCGCTGAGCCAAGTTATTCGCTCTACCCGGTGCTGGCCGACATTCAGGAAAGCTCCGTTTGCCGCATCCCCTTGCAGGATGATTGGTCGTTACCAGTTGATTTTGCCCAGCGTGCGATCAAAGCCGGGTGCAAACTGGCAATGATTGTCAATCCCCATGCACCATCGGGGTATGTTGAACCGCTGGATCGACTCCGCGAGCTTGCATTGGAACTGGCCAAGGGCGGTTGCGTGTTATTGATTGACGAGGCGTATGCGAACTTTGCCAAAAACGATTGTCTGTCACTGGTGCGCAAAGGGTCGGGTCTGGATAACGTGATACTTTTGCGTTCGCTGAGCAAGGGTTACTCTCTGGCAGGGCTGCGTTTTGGCTATGGCATCGGCCACCCGGACCTGATCGCATCGCTCAACAAAGCCAAGGACAGTTACCCCACCGATATTCTCGCCCAGGCAGCAGCGCAGGCAGCTTTGCAATCGCAAACATACGCCCGGCTTACCTGGCGCAAGGTGATTAGCGAACGCACTCGGATGACCCGCCTGTTACAAAAACAAGGCTGGCAGGTGGCTCCCAGCGGGTCCAATTTCATACTCGCTGCTCCGCCCCAAGGCATGGCTGCATCAGCCGATCATTCCGGTGTCCCTGCCGCCCGCGCGATCTATCATGCACTCAAAGATCAGTCCATTTTCGTGCGTTATTTCGATCAGGATCGTCTGCGTGACAAATTACGCATCACCATCGGCACCCCCGCCCAAAACAATCGCCTGCTGCGGGCATTGCAACGGATATAACTTTTTTAATACCGCGCCGCAGTTGAAATTCTTTGCTCCATGAAATCCACGGATGAATCACCCATGCGAATTGCCAGCATTACTCGTAAAACCAAAGAAACCAGCATCGAATTGTCCATTTGCCTGGATGCCCCCGGCAACAGGGAATATGCCAACCAGACCGGCGTGGGCTTTTTTGATCACATGCTCGATCACCTTGGCAGGCATGGGAAACTGGGCCTGAAAGTCAGCGCCCAGGGCGATCTGCATGTCGATGACCATCACACTGTCGAAGATGTCGGCATCGTCCTGGGTCAGGCACTGGAAAAAGCACTCGGTGATAAAAAGGGCATAGCCCGTTACGGTTTTGCCTCGGTGCCCATGGATGAAGCTCTGGCACGGGTGTCCATCGATTTGTCAGCAGGCCTGCCTTGGTCTTTGCTGCCGACGCTGCGGGCTTTGCCACAGCCAGCGCTAAAATCGGTGATTTTGATACCCAGCTTGTCCGCGAATTCCTCAACGCTCTGGTCAACCATGGGCGGTTTAATTGCCACGTGGAAGTACCCCACGGTGAAAACTACCATCACATCGCCGAGGCGATCTTCAAAGCTCTGGCCATGGCCTGCGTCAGGCTATCGCCATCGTGGGGGATGATGTGCCTTCCACCAAAGGCTCGTTGTAAGCACAGGTAACAGCGATAGCGTGATCGGGATTGCCATGTTCTCCAAGTCAAGCCGCCATCGCCGCCTGCTGACGGGGTTCCTCTTCGCATTACTTGCCCTGGCGATTTACTACCCCTCAGTGCCCGGTGCGTTGGATTTTGATGATTACCCTTCAGTGCGCGACAACCTGTCCATCCGCACGCTCTGGCCGATCTGGGATGCCATGTGGGCGGAGAAGGAAAACCCTCTGGCAGGCAGGCCGATTCCCAATCTTTCCATAGCCGTCAATTACGCCATCCATGGCTTGAACCCCGAAGGTTATCGTCTGGTCAACATCGCTCTGCATGTCGTATGTGCCATGCTGATCTTTGCCATCGTGCGACGAACCTTGCTGCTTGCACACCCGGATCATCCCGTTCCATGGTTGGTACATTGCCAGATGGCGACCCCCGATGACGGGCAAACGACCGTTGCATCCCGTGCGTATGTTTTGTCATTGCTGGTAACCCTGCTCTGGTTGCTTCATCCCCTTAACAGTGAAACCGTGGCCTATATCACCCAACGCACCGAATTGTGTGTTGCTTTGTTTTTGCTTCTTACTGTTTATTGTGTCACCCGGGCGGCTGATTCTACCAGGCCCGCGCGATGGCGATTGCTGGCAGTGATCTGCTGTGCCTTGGGTATGCTCAGCAAGGAAGTGATGGTTGGAGCGCCGCTGCTGGTGCTTTTCTATGACCGTTGTTTTATACATTCAACCTGGAAAGAAACCTTCCGCCGATCCTGGCTGATGTATCTGGGCCTTGCCGCCACCTGGCTTATCCTGGCGGGAATCATGCTATCAGGCCCGCGTACACGATCCGTGGGTTTTCATCTGGGTATCTCGGTTTGGGATTACCTCAAAGCTCAGGCGATATCACTGGCTTGGTATCTCTGGCTGTGCATCTGGCCGGAGGGATTGCGTCTGACCTACTGGTGGGGGCCTGCACCGACATGGCAGCGGGCTGCCCCCTCTGGCTTGTTGATACTCATGCTGCTGGGGCTGAGTCTGCGTTGGCTT
>JAAUTM010000275.1 GCA_012031455.1 Phycisphaerales bacterium | reverse complement strand
TGTTGGCGCCTGGTGCGAAATGATTCGCTCAACCCAAGCCGCTTGGTATCAAACTGTTTGCTGACATTCACTTGTACTGGACAGAGTACCTTTGGTGGAAACGTTCAATCGATGGATACCCGCTTCAAGCGTCATCGCTTTCTGATCGGGCAGCAGCAGGGTCGCTGAGCTGTTGCCAGGCACACGTAATTCCAGATGCACCTGATCATCAATACGTTGCCAATGACTCTCGATCATACCTAATGGGCTGCGATGGCTGCACTTCACCCAATCAAGCCCTGAAACAAAATGGGGACGAAAGATGAAATGCGTAAACCCCGGCGTTGAAGCATCGGCGCCGATGCCTCCAAGATACTGCACCATCCACGCGGCGACATCGCCAAACATCACATGATTGCGCGAAGATTCGCCATCCCAATTCTCCCACAAGGTCGTCGCGCCCTGCCCCAACCAATGCATCCAGCCCGGGTACTCCGGTTGAACAATCAGACGGAATGCCAGTTCCACATAACCGGCTTCCGCAAGCGCACGCGGAACATATTTTGCACCGAGTATTCCAAAGTCCGCTTTTGCTCCATGAGCATCCACAGCGTGAGCCAGTTGCCTTGCGACTTGCGGTCGATCCGATTCCTCGGCCAGTCCATGATGCAGAGCACAGGCCTGCGCGGTGGCTTGACCTTCGGCATAGATGCCGTCTCCTTTATAAAAGGCCTGTTGAAACGCAGCGCGTGTCCGCAGCGCCAATTGCTCATATAGCAAAGCTTCATCCCCTCGGCCTGTCATCCGTGCGAATCGGGCAAGTAATAGCGCATTCTGATAGAAGTAGGCGGTGCTTGTCAGCGCTGCGGGGGCAGCCCGTTTGGAATCAGGATGACACCAGTCGCCCAGCCCGAACTTAACGATACCTTCGCTTGCCAGCGACGCGCAGTAACCGACATAACGCGACATCGCAGGATAGTAACGTTCTATGCATCGCTGGTTGCCCGTGTACAAGTAGATATACCAGGGGATGAGCAGCAGAGCGCTGTCCCAGGCAGGCCCGCTCCCCCAGTTGAAGCCCCACCCTGCCGTGGGCACGATGCCTGGTAGCTGGCCATTGGTTCGCTGGGCATCGACGACACTTTCAAGCCACTCTGCATAGGCCGATGAAGCATCAAAATGTAGCAAACCTGCCTCCGCCGCCAGGTGGGCATCGCCGGTCCAGCCGTTCTTTTCACGATGCGGGCAATCGGTCGGAATGCCGACGAAGTTGCTGCGATAAGACCACAAAGTCGCCTGATGCAAGCGGTTAAGCATGTGGTTTGAACATTCAAACATACCCACCTGCTCGAAATCAGTTTGCACCACACAAGCCTGAATATCCAGTTGAGCCAGCATCTGGTCAGGTGCCTCAACTTGAACATATTGAAAGCCGTGATAGGTGAACCGTGGTTCCCATACTTCTGCCTTTGCACCTGAACACGTGTAGCGATCGGTTTGTGCTTCGCCGCTTTTGATAAATCCGCCGAGATGCGCCTGATCAACTTCCCCGCCATTATTAAGGCGTTCACCGTAACGTAACACAACAGTCTGGCCGGGCGATCCCGATAACTGCAATTTCGCCCAACCTGCGATGTTCTGTCCCATGTCGAAAACTCGAGTCCCCACACGCGGAATCCAAGACCGTACTGCGTTCATGGATTTGACAACCTGCAGGGTGGCGCTAGTTCCGAAGTCAGCAAACCACCAGCCCTGGTACACGTGCCACCTGATGCCACCGGGAATCATCAAATCCAGTTTCGCTCCACGCTGGATATGTCAGTCGTGCATCGTAGTGTTCGCCGTTGCGAAGGGCATCAAATCGAATGGGGCCGTCCCCGACTCGCCATGTCTCGTCGGAGCTGATCATTGATCGCGAGCCGTCGGGCCAGGTCATCTCCAGTTGCAGCAGCAGTTTCGGGTAGTCGCGCCAGGGGGCTTTGTCAAAATGCCACACTTCTGCAGTGTTGGGGTTGTACCAGCCGTTTCCCAGAACCGCGCCTGCCGTGTTCTCACCCGAGCGTAGCATGGCCGTCACATCATGCACCTTGTAACGGGCGCGACGATCGAACTGCGTAGGAGCGGGTGAAAGCACATGATCGCAGACCCGATGTCCATTTAGATACACTTCATGAAAACCAAGGCCGCAAACGTAGAGCCTTGCGTACAAGCATTTCGAGGGAAGCACAAACGACTTGCGGAAGAAAGGGGCCGGAAGTGTTTGCGCACGCCAGTCCACCGCGCAGACACCGTCACGACCTATCCAACTCGCTGTCCAATCGCCGGGTAACAGCAAACCCATTTCCCATCTGGCCCAGTCGCTCCAATCACTCTGTCGCAGACACTGATCCCATACCTTGACCCGCCACTTGCAGCGCTGTCGGGAGACGAGCGTTAGACCTTGATAGCGTACATGGGTGCTTTGCTTTGAGTTGACAAGCCCTGAATCCCACAAAAGCGTTGCCTCGCCATGAAGGCCGGCTGTATCGTCCATTACCTCAATGCGATAGGCCGTCTGACAAGTCGCTGCACACCCTTGCCAACTCAAATGCGGTGTAGCAAACTCCACCTCCAGCGGATTCGTGAGCATTTCGCAGCGCAAGCGAATTGGAGCATCTGCCCCGATCTTTGTGGAAGACACATCGGTTATGTTCATAGATAAAGACCATCAATAAAGTGTTTCGTGTACTTGAGCGGAAGTTAATCGGTAATGATTGGTAACATTTTCGTCCACCCGAAGCAGCAATACGCGATGATCGGGGCGGTTTACTCTGCCCAACAATCGCGGTGGCTACGTTCGACGATAACAACGGGAATTGGGTGGAGGGAAATCCATAATCAATCGCCAAGTTTCTTGCCCAGGGCATTCCCATTGTGTGCATGCTTACGGCAAAGGTTCCGCCGCAAACTCGATTTCGTTGGCCCAGTGTTCCGCCCAATCCACATGGAAGGCAAACGCACTGGCGCGCGAGGCACTGCGTTTGCGAGCCAACTCAAGGGTGGGACCGCCCCCTTGATGATTGACACGATAGCTGAACTTGATGGCCTGACCGGAATCGATCGCTCGTTTGACCTCAGGCATTTCCGACCATGGAATCGCTGCCTCGGTAATCCTCAGACTTTCATGATAGACCGTAATCATCTTTGCACCAATCACAGAGCCTTCATTCGGCGCTACGGGCTGACGCGGATAAAAATGCTTTCGCGGCAGGGTCGAGTGCGTCAACCGCCAGACCTCGGTGCCACCACCATGTTCCGGGGCCACATGATTCAGGGCATATTCATGGTCCGTGCAAAGCCCCGGAATAAACCCTGGCGGTCGCCCCGGCAACTGGTGAATCGTGCAAAGGATTCCTTGCCGATCTTCGGGCAGAACGTTGAAAGCAATCTGCACGTTATCGAAATCAGGGCTGCGATTGCCGGCGGGAAGAATCGGATTACGTCGATAAGAGAACCGGCGTACATGCTCTGGCCAATGCAGTGACAAGCGATGATCCACAGCCCGGCCAAAGTCTTTGTCATCCAACGGACCCGACCAGGCTACATAATCAACGATTGGATCAACTCGGGTGTTGATCGGCGCACCATCCAGTTTCGTCCCCTTGAAAAGGGTGAGTTGCAACCCGGATCGCTCACCCTCGGACGCAAGCAAAAAGGCATCCGCTGGAATGATCTGTCGGTCCTTACCCGGCTGGGTCCAGAACAGTTCCATGGAAGCTCCACCCTGTGCCTGGAAATACTCCACACGCAGGGGGACACGTTGTCCTGCCATCAGTTCGATCTTAGCCACAGAATCGGCTGCGCCGCGTTGCTCCCAGTGATCAATCAACAACTGATCACCGATCCAAAGACG
>JAAUTM010000274.1 GCA_012031455.1 Phycisphaerales bacterium | reverse complement strand
TGTTCGGCCACGCGAGGGTCGATCTCCGGCGAATGGCGGATCATTTCCGCCAGGCTCACCAGGGCGTGATACCACAGGGCGTTGATTTCCACGCACTTGCCCGGCCGGGGGGTGAACACCACGCCTGCGGTGGCGGCATCCATCCATGTCAGTTGCGTACCGGGGTTGCCCGCAGTGACCAGACCATCGCCACCGACGCGGATGTTGTGGTTGGTGCCACGGATATAGGCATCCATGATTTGCAGACACACCGGCGCCAGCCAGTCATGCCAGCTGTCACGGTCACCGCTGGTTTGCAGATATTCCATGGCTGCGCGGATGAACCACAGGCTGCTGTCCACGGTGTTGTAGTGCGCAGCCTGATCGTCGTAATCATCAAAACGATTGGGGACCAGCCCGTCCTTCACCGCATTGGCATAAAGCTTTAAGCAGGAGCGTGCTTCCTCGAAACGTTCGGTGGTAAGCAGCAACCCAGGCAAGGCGATGAAAGTGTCACGGCCCCAGTCGGCAAACCAGGGATACCCAGCCATGATGGTCGTGTAGCTCTGCCCCTTGTTCCGCCGCTCCACGACAAAATCATCCAGAGCCTGCGCCAGGATGCGTGGCAGCATCGGGTCATGAAGTACTGCCTGCGTGGTAGGGGGTGTAACTTCCGGAGGTGTGGGTTTGAGCTGGTTGGCAATCGGTTCCAGAAGTTCGCTGCGCTCGTCAATGGTCCAGCCTTGCGGGTCTGCGGGCCGATCTCCCAAAGCGATGGCGAACCTCACTGAATTGGCAGCAGATTCAGCGCCGGTGGCTGCATCATGGGTAAGCGTGACTTCATAGGAGCCGGGCACGAAATAATCTTCGAAACAATCCTGCCCACGTTCATCTTCCGCAGGGTAATAGATGTTGTACCAATGAAGGTTGTCGCTGGGGGTCCAGCGTGCCTGCTGCTGGCCATGGGTGCAGGTGAGGGTGGCTGAGAGTTCACCCCGGCGCAAGCTGACGCGGTCGGTGCGCAGATCGCTGCGCCAGGGCAGGCCTTGTCCCTGCCTCTGGCAGGCATGAAAATCTCGCAAACCAGAGCATCGGGGACAATTGCAGTTTCACCAGTCCGGGCCAGGGTTTGCCATCAAGGTCATCTACTTTGTAAAGCAAAGTGGCTGCCTGATCCTGCCAGTGCAGATAAAGTTCACGGGTGATGCGGACCTTACCCCAGGTGTAAATCCAACGGCAAAACAGGCCTTTTTGGAAGCTGCGTAACAGGCCATGCCCTGCCGGGGCGTAGAGCCATTGCCCATCCCCGCCCTTGAAATCAGGGATGAAAGTTCCAGCACCTGTTCGCTGCCCGGGCTTGTACCGTCATGAGGCGGCGAAGTGAGGATGACTTTTTCAAGCATCTGGTGAAGCACCACGATGCGACCGACGGGGGGATGCGTGGTGGCCACCAGCAGGCCATGGTAGCGGCGGGTGTTGATGGCCGGGACCGTACTCATGGCAAAAAGCACCGGTGCCGTTGGTCAGCAGCCAATCCTGATGGCACCCCCCGACAACGCCGGCTGAGCGGTGGAGAAACTTCGGGTATGCGTGAGCCAGGGATGAGCTGGAGGATCAATGACCTGAGATTTGTGTTCGATGACGGGGGGCTGATTTCCAGAGTTGGAGACCCTGCGCAAATCAGGCGTGTCTGGGGGGAGGTTTCACAGGGGCTGGTGCTTCGGCAACAGTGGGTGCGATGGACCTGGCTTTCCCGGTGGGCTTGGAAGATTTGCTGGAACGCTTGGCCATGGATCAGTTCACTCCCGCGCAGTTAACTTGGATCGCCTTAACCTGTCCCCGTGCGATCACACCTCTTTTAATCCTTTAGTGTATCGACATCCACCGGACAGTTCATGGCTGGCTCAGGGAATCTTTCTTATTTTAATTTCGTTCCAACCAGGCCCCCACGCGAATGCGGAGTCGTTCCAATTGCGAAGGATCAAGGTTGTTCCAGGTGGTGGCCCCGGCATCGGCTGCGTGGGTCCGGGTAAAGCTCGTGGTCAGTGCCAGTTCACTTTGCAGCCAGCGTGCGATTTTCCAATGAGGCTCCCCTGATTGCACATGCAGCATGTGCAGATATTGGACCCATTGCTGACCTGCTCGATAACTTTTGAGCCTCAGCGATGGCAGCGGGCCGGCGTCTCCCACCTTTTCACCGGGATACAAAATCGCCTCCGGGTCGGCTTGTTCCCATGAACCGGGCTTGCCGATGGTCTGCCAGGGAATGACCCCCTTGCGCCCAATTGCCAGGCTTGCAGACACCAGGCCACCGTCTGCATGGGTGAGGCATCCACTTGCGTGTTGCTCCCATACCAGTAAACCTGCTCCCGGTTGCGCTGGGCACGGTCCATGACCATGCGCGGGTAGGTAATCAGCGATCCGCCCACCACATTCACATCCAACACGCCCTCCAGAAAATCCCGCTGCCATTGCGGACGACTGACATCGGCACGGAAGAGAATGGGTTTGGGTTTCACCAAAGAATCACGCTTCATCCGCAGCGATTTCGAATTTCGAATGTCGAATTTCGGATTTTCTTTTGACGATACCCCCGGCAGAACGCCCTTTTCTGCATTTCGAAATCCGAAATCCCAGATTCGAAATCACTCACCGCATCTTTCACCAGCCTGCCGTACCACCGCAAGGCTGCAAAATCCTGGGCATTGACAGGCTCATCAAAAGTCCACGGGGCGGAGGCCGCTGACCATCGGGTCTGTTTGAATTGCAGTTTCCCATTGAGGAAGAATTCAAACTGTGTCCTGCTCCAGCCACGCTGATGAATATGCTCAGCCAGCGCGCGGATCGCAGCCTTGAGTTCATCACGATAAGCGGGTGTGAGTGCATCCTCAGCCCAGTATCCGCCTTTGAATCCCTCTTCAATCGGCACCGGCCAGTTTTCGTTCACCGGCAGGTACGTCGCCTCCACCGGCACAGCGCCTCGAGGCAAATCCGCAAATGCGCTGCCATCAGCCAATGGCCCGATCTGACGATCATACTCCGACCAGTCAAACTCAAGCTTCTCCCGGTCCCACACCGGGGCTGGGCCACCACTGGTCTGCCCCCGCCAGTTGTAAGGCAACCGGTTCAAGCACGTGCGATGCTCCTGCGCCAAACGGTAATATTCCAGTTCATGCCCTGCCGGGACGCTCCGCCCATACGCATTCATCTGAGGCACAAAACACAACTCCGCTGGCATCTCAAAATCCCATACCCGCAAGGTCACCGGCAATTCAAGCCTGTCGCCATCGCATTCCACCTGCAACATCCCCCGATGCACGCCCGGCTTGATCTCCAGTGGTAATTGCCAGTCCAGCCATAAAGCCGTCAAAGGTTGACCGTTGAGTTGCCCCCGCTGCCCGGCCGTCGGAAGCTTGTCCCCCTGAACCCAGGGCACCAGCGGATCTGCTGTCCACCCCCGTCCTGATGACACAAAATGCAGTCGTGAAATTTTCAGGGCTGGGTGATTCTCTGTCTCCCCTGCCTCCGTAAGTTCATCCCCACGTTCCCCGACCGATGTCGCGCTGTTTCTCGCCCAGCGCATTTGCACCTTCACATTTTGCGCTTCCCCCAGCAGCCACAACTGTGCTCCCAAAGCTCCCCCCTGGCTCCATGCAAAAAAGCGCCCATCGTCCGCACTCCAGCCTGGGTCTGCTTTCACCATAGCCGGTGGTTTGGCGTACCAAGGCTGCCAGTACACCTGCAAGGTTTTGCCCGCAGGCCTTGTCTGAACTTGCCTGCTTCCGGATTCACTTTGACGAGGCAGATCAGGTTCAACGGCTGTCAGTAGAAATGATTTTTCCCTGGCCGGGGTCACCTGCACCGTCCTGATGGCTCCGACATTCCCCACCCCATCCC
>JAAUTM010000273.1 GCA_012031455.1 Phycisphaerales bacterium | reverse complement strand
TCAAGTTGATCAGTGAGCTTTTCAACGTAGTAACTGCCCGCCAGCGGTCGATGGTGCTGGTCACACCCGATTCATGAGCGATGATCTGCTGCGTCCGCAAGGCCACGGTCACGCTTTCTTCGGTGGGCAGTGCCAGGGCTTCATCCTTGGAATTGGTGTGCAGCGACTGCGTGCCACCCAGTACCGCTGAAAGTGCCTGCAATGTCACGCGGACGATGTTGTTGTCAGGCTGCTGGGCGGTGAGGGTTACACCACCGGTCTGGGTGTGGAAGCGAAGCATCCCGCTGCGGTCGCTGGCTTTGAAGCGTTCCTTCATGATCTTGGCATAGAGCCTGCGGGCTGCGCGGAACTTGGCAACCTCTTCGAGCACATCGGTATGAGCTGCAAAGAAGAACGCCAGTCGGCCGGCAAAGTCATCCACCTTCAGCCCAGCCGCCTGTGCCGTTTCCACATAGCAGATGGCATCGGCCAGGGTGAAGCCGATTTCCTGTCCTGCGGTCGAACCCGCTTCACGAATGTGGTAACCGCTGATGGAAATGGTGTTCCACTTGGGCACGCTCTTGGTGCAGTAGGCGAAAATATCACTGATGATCCGCAAGCTGGGCTTGGGCGGGAAAATGTAAGTGCCGCGGGCGATGTATTCCTTCAAAATATCGTTCTGAATCGTGCCATCGAGCTTGTCCGCCGACACGCCCTGCTTTTCCGCCACCGCGATGTACATCGCCAGCAATACCGCAGCGCTGGCGTTGATGGTCATGCTCGTGGAAACTTTATCCAGCGGAATGCCATCAAAGAGCGTTTCCATGTCCGCCAGGCTGTCGATCGCCACGCCGACCTTGCCAACTTCGCCAGCACTCATGGTGTCATCGCTGTCGTAACCGATCTGCGTGGGCAGGTCGAACGCCACCGACAGGCCGGTCGTCCCCTGTGCCAGCAGGTATTTGTAGCGCTGGTTGGATTCTTCAGCCGTGGCAAACCCAGCATACTGACGCATGGTCCAAAACCGACCACGGTACATCGTGGGCTGAACCCCGCGGGTAAATGGGAATTGTCCGGGGAATCCCAGTTTCTCGTTGTAGTTTTCGATGGTGCCAGGTTCAGGCGTGTACAGCCGTTCCACCGGCCTGCCCGATACCGTGAGAAATTCCTTTTTCTGTTCCGGGAACTTGGCGAGTGTCTTGCCCACCGGCCCATCGTTCCACTTCTTCAAACCCTGCTGGATGCTCTCATAATTATCGCTCATGAATTCGCTCGCTTTCTTAACACGCTTGTGAAACGTCTAACATCTTTTTCGATAAAACCAGAACTACGAAGCTCGCACGATGAACCCGGGCACAGCCATGCCTGGGCTTTGTATTTGGTTATCTCACAAATCGCCTTTTCCCGCTTGTTGCAGCAATTCGCCTGCCAGTTGTTCGATGCTTACCTGTCCCGCCAGCACGCGTTCAATCTGCCCGCCCATGGTACCGTTGCCGCCCAAAGCCGCATCAACCCGCCTGCGTGCTTCTTCCAGAATCGCATCTCTGATTTCCAGGGCGATGCGTTGACGACGACGTTCGATCCACGTGTTCCCGTAACGGTTGCTCATCGCATCCAGAGCCGTGACCAGTTCAGGAATGCCTCGACGCTCGGCTGCGCTGACCAGATGTACCTCCGGCATGCCACGTGATCCGCTGCGCATCAAGCCCAGTTCAGCCGTGGTACCCGGTTCATCTTCAATTCGTTCCTTGGGCAAACCGATCCCGTGATGTGGCCCGCAATCGTGTTGCTGATCCACCATGCCCAGTTTCAACACACTCATCAATTGGGCATGCAGTTCATCGGCTCCCTGACGGTCGGCTTTGTTGACCACGAAAAGATCGCCGATTTCCATCAGCCCTGCTTTGAGCAGTTGGATCGAATCCCCCTGCCCCGGTGCAAACAAAATGGCGGTGAGGTCAGCCACCTGCGCGATTTCAACTTCTGATTGCCCCACCCCGACCGTTTCAATGATGACCAGTTCACAACCCAGCAATGCCAGCACATGCAGCACCCCGCGCACTCCCAGCGACAGACCGCCCAAATGCCCACGCGTTGCCAATGAACGCACAAACACCATCGGATCGGTGGCGTGACGCATCATGCGCACCCGGTCCCCAAGCACCGCCCCGCCTGTGAACGGCGAAGATGGGTCCACCGCAATCACTCCGATCCTCCGCTCCCGGGAAACGGATGTCTGAATTCGGCCACCAGAGCATCGGTCATCGTGCTTTTGCCCGCACCCGGCGAACCGGTGATGCCCAATACCATCCGGGGTTGAGGCCACGGAACGAATTTCGAATTTCGAATTTCGAATTTCGGATTTGTTTTGAGGTGTTGATTCGTTCCGGTTAGCGCCGCGGCTTGCCGCGTCTTCTTCCTTCACTTGGCCACTTGGCCACTTGGCCACTTGGCCACTTCCCACTTCCTTCACTTGACCATTTGGCGACTTTGAAACTCCCTCGCTGGCGCTTCGGGCTGGTAGGCCATTCTCCGATTGAAACAGCTCCGGCAAACGTTGCGGGTGGGTTTCGAGATAGGTCATCAGCCGGGCTGCGGCGCGCGTCTGCACCGCACCGGTCGAGCCGGCGACAGTGGCGACGAGTTGTGCAACGTTGCTGGTCATGGATCTTTGGGCCGGTTCATCCGTGAATCGGTTACTCGATTACTCTTCCCGATAAACCGACTCCCTGACTCACCACTCCGATCAGACGCGATAAATCGCGGCGCTAACTATCCAAATACGGTTCCGGCACTCGGCCACTTGGCCACTTGGCCACTCGACCACTTCTTCTCACGCTTTCCGTTCCGTGATCAGCTTGTTCAGTGTTTCCACAATGGTTTTGGCAGGTGTGCCCGGGGTGAACACAGCCTTGATACCCATCTGCGTCAGGCCGGGGATATCACCGGGAGGAATCACTCCGCCGCCAAACACCACGATGTCGGCTGCGCCCTTTTCCTTGAGCAGGTCAATCACCTTTTTTAAACAGCACATTGTGCGCCCCTGACAGCAGGGACAGCCCCACGGCAGCCACGTCCTCCTGCACTGCGGCTTCGACAATCTGTTCCGGGGTTCGGCGAATCCCGGTGTAAATCACTTCAAACCCCGCATCCCGAAGAATGTGGGCGACATACTTGGCACCCCGGTCGTGACCATCAAGTCCGGGTTTACCAATCAGAATGCGCTGACGAGGATTGTTGCTGACCATGGCGGTTTGCTCCAAGTATGTGCTTGTTAAACGCAGTCCCCCAACGTACCAATGACTTTGAGCCATCGGCAGGTTCGCAGACTGATCCATCCTACCGGTTTTAAGCAATCAGGGAAAAGCCGGGGATCAGGCAGGGCCGACACTTTCGCGGTCGAGGTTCAACCGGGGACCCGGTGGTGAGAACACCATTTTATCCTTTTTATGCATCCCCTGCCACATATGCCACAAACCTATGCTGGTTGAGCCACGTATAAACTTACTGACCGCATCTGCTCGGGGAGAAATTCGCTATGGAAGAAGCCGCCTTAACAGTGGACGACCCCCTGTTTTAAGCCGATGATAAGGTTACGGCTGGAGGCTTTGGTCCCTCTCATGAAGCCGATTGTTTATGGAAAATCGTGCTCGCAGACTGGCTCTTGGACTTTACCTGCCACTGGTGATGTGTTTGCTGGTGGCCGGGTTATACAGCAGTTCTCTGCGCAACCCGTTTCTCGAAGACGATCGAAGCATCATCACCGCCAACCCCGATGTGGTCGAACCCGGTGGCTGGGCGAAACTCTGGCACCATCATGAACGCTTGGCCAACCTGACGGGCCTCGCCAGTATCGACCTTTGGTGATTGCCAGTTATCGGCTCAACGATCAAATCACC
>JAAUTM010000272.1 GCA_012031455.1 Phycisphaerales bacterium | reverse complement strand
GCACCAGGTCATAGAGGTTGTTCCACGATGAGTAGCTTCCGGGAGTGCCGGGATGCTGATGCAGGATGTTGTACGTTTGCGGGTTGCCCCAGGCATCGAGCATGATGCCATCGATGTCGCTACCGGTCGGCAGGATATTCATAAGCGGCGCGGCTACGCGATCCGCCTCCACCAGTTGCACATCCAGCAGCACCGGTGAATCGATCTCCGGGTTGGCGGTAAGGATGGCAAAAGCCTCGCCATCGGTGGTTTTGGCCAGGCGCATGGTGCGGAGTTTTTCGGCCAGGTTGACCGCCTTGGCCCACAGGTTAAATGCCGACTCGACACGGTTGTTGAGGTCACTGTTTTCGGTGAGCAACTGAAGACGTGGCCCGGTACCGATGCAGTCGTTGGCAATGGTCAGCACGATGCCCTTGGCGTAGCTGTTGTTGGCCACTTCGTAGCGGCCGCTCGCGCAATTTTTTACGCACATCCACGGAGGCGGCGCTGTCGGCTGACAGGGCATCGGCCATGGCCCAGTGCCGGGCGTTTTCTGCGGTGGTCTGGGCCGCGTCGTATCGCCCGCGAATGGTCCTGGGAATCCCCGCAGCGGACCGGTGGGGTTTTACTTTCTTGGCAAATGGCCACATCAGAGAGTCCCTCCCACACATCCGGGGGGCGAGATTTTCACGAACTTGATGCCCAGTCCCTTGGCCCGGCTGGCCTTTTTGGATTCGAGATATTTGTCAGCAGCAATCTGCTCGGTGAGCTTGTGCTGCTCGACACTGCCCGAATCACCCGTGGCTTTGGCTGGCCCCAAGGCGCTGGTTTTGATCGTGTTGTCAAGGGTAACTTCGGTCTGGTCCACAAAGTGCTCCGGCAAAGGTTCACTCCCTTGGTTACCTATGCCTCGCAGAGCCATGCGTCCCAGGTTGTGTTAGAAAATTCCGTGCCGAGCCGAAAATCGTTCCGCATCTAGAACCTGGTGATCCAAATCGTGCTAAGTCAGGACCCGTGGGGGCCAGACAGAGGCCCAGACAAGGGGCCAGTTGAGACACTGATAACCATGGGGGTTCTGCGGGTTTGCAAGAAATGCAGGCAATGCAAGCCACCGCTCCACTTGATGAAACAGGGCAAAAAAGCCCAGGCGATTGCCCTCACGGTGAATCCCGTCAACTCCCGGGCGTCATAAGTTTTTTAACGCTTGGGTTTCACGCGTGCACGGGAGTCGTCTTGCGATTGACCCTCACGGCGAATTCTGTCAACTCACGGGTGTCATGAGGGTGCAAGAAGGGTGTCGATCTGAGGCCGAAGCTGGCCCATAACGGTTGTATATGGTGGCAATTCCGGTACCAGCGGGCCGAGCCACTGGTCCCAGGTCTTCTGGACGTAGGCCAGCATTCGTTCCTGGAAGAAATCCGCCGAACTGTCGAACGAAACATTCCGCACGGCGCACTTTTGCCGCACAAACGATGCAAAGTCCCTCAGGTCCAGCTGCTCTTGATAGGCACCCAGGACACGCCACAGGTCGTAATAGTCACGGGCACGCGAGCGGCTCCAACCCCGTTCTTCGAGTTTCTCGGCATGTTGCAGAATGGCGCGAAGCTTTTCCGCGACGATCTCCTCCAGGGTGTAGACCAGAATTTGAGCGTCGAGTTGCTCGTCATATCCGTGAATGATCGTTCGCTTTCGCGCCGGTTTGAGGACCTCTTCATCCATCGAGACCTCAACCATGACCCGTGTGTGGGGATCCCTCTGCCAGGGAAACTTGGCTCGGATCGTAAACGCTTCCTGCCCGCCGGGGTGCGGATTCTTCTCTGTGTATCGCTGGCAGAGGATCTGGACCGGGGCGTACTCGTCCAAGAGCCCTACCGCTTCTTGGCAGGCTTGGCGTATGGCATCTTCCATGGCTGTGCCGCTGGGCACCTCTTTCGTGCCGGAAAAATCCAGGTCTTCTGAGAAGCGATAGTCTCCAAACCAGCATTTCTTGAGGGCCGTACCACCCTTGAAGACGAGTGTATCACGCAGGGAGGCTGTCTGACCGATACCCGCCAATATCCACGAGAGCAGATAGTCCCGTTCGATAATATCCCAAGGAATCCCCAGGCGCTTGCGGGCCTGCTCAAGTTGGGTGCGCAATGGTTTCATGGTCTGATCATCCCGGGCAGGTTCTCCTGAATCATCCAACGGCGATGACATGGCCCTTTGCGAGGACCGGTCGGGTCCAGGGTTCGATAGCCCTTGACCGGAATCTCCAGAAGCGGCTCCAGCCGAGTAGAGTCAACGCCTTGATGCTCGAGGACCCAACCCAGCCGCTTGATTGTCGCAGTGTCGAGTTTGAGGGCATACACGATGATGCGATTCAGGTTCAAGTCCTCGCCACGTGTCTCGAAAGCATGAAGCACCTCTGCGAAGTCGCCACAATACTGGGGCATCATCAGGCCATCGAGCAATGTACGTTCAGGGTCGGTGATCGTCACACGGGCTTGGTTAACCCAAAACTTTTCCGTTCCAAAGAACCGTTCGGGCTTGACTTGGATGAACTGGTAGATCGCCGTCCCCACGGGAACCCCGCTTTCCTTCCGCGCAACCTTTTTACCACGGATCTGTGGAATCGGCGTATCGGTCGGGGTCAGGACGAACACCTTCCTCGGCGCTTGCTCGGTCAGGCCGTGGTGGTGCAGGGCGGACCAGTGGCTGACCGCTCCCTGAGGAGCCAAGGCCATCGCGAGTTTCGAACTCGTGAACAGGGGACAGGCCGGGAATGGAAGACGCAAGCGCATAAAGACCGCGACGCAGTGAGATGATCCACCCGTTACGGCGCAGATGGTAGAGCGATTCCCAGAGATACGGCTTTTTGATGCCAGCTCGCTCACTCAATTCCCGGGCCCGACTCGTAGAGAATATCCGGTCTCCCTCTTCAGCCAAGAGGCGGACGAGTTCTACGCCCACATTTGACTTTTTTACCTTGTCCTTAGCATTCATTGGACAATCTCCAAGGTTCGCACCATATTAACTACTGCATCGTCCCGTCTTGCCTCGTCACTAGAAATTATTGTGCAATACTTGGATTATGTCAAAGTTAATACGTATTAAATCTATTCCTGCTGTGGTTGAAGTGTGCTTTGCTTACGAACTCACAATTTCATAGGTCGTCACCCGCCGCCCGCAGTGGCGGCAGACACGGCGGCGAAGCAAACGACCGCCCCAGGCACGCCGGGTGTAGAGCACCCGAAAATGTTTGCACCCACAGTCGGGGCATTCCAGGCCACGTTTGGGCGCGGGTTCGCGCTTGTCGGTTGGCTTGATCATCTACCGCCTGCTCCTTTGCAGTTCGGACAGCCGCATACGCTGACGGACCTCGGCGGGTTTGGCGTCGGTTCCCGGCAACACCGCACCCTGGACTGAAGCGGCCACGGCACAGCCCACCAGACAGTCCAACCAGTGATTGTCCGGTCCACCTGCCCGAATTTTCCATTCATCCACCACACGCCCACCCGGAACCCGGGCTTGGGTCTGCACGCGGTACTCCGCGGTGAGATGCTGGGCCAGAAGTTGATGTTCGGCGGGTTTGCGCCCAAACAGTGATAAACATCCCGGGTCGCCCATCGCCACGGCCAGACGGGCATGGACAAAGCTCTTCCAGTAGTTGGTGTCGATCACCACGTGCCGCACCCCCCGCCCTTGGGAGGCGCGGCCCTGCATCCCCGGTATGCGCCAGTGAAAGCCGATCCGGTCCCCGGTCTTGCGCTTGTATTCGCTAAATGGAATGCTCGATGCCCCGACATACCGCCCGTGGCTCGGCATGATCAATCCGGCGTGGGCGCTCTGGCGGCAGAACTGGTAGACCACATCGGTGGACTGGCCCCAGTTGGCATCGATCAAACACCGCTCGATCCGCATCTCGCCCCCGCCCCC
>JAAUTM010000271.1 GCA_012031455.1 Phycisphaerales bacterium | reverse complement strand
CACTGCGACATCGAATTCAACCCAGCGCCACAGCAAGGCCTGGCAAGGTGCAAGCGTATCCGGTGCCGAGCCGTGATCCAGCACTTTCGAGCTGCTTGTCCAATTGGCTCAGTTTGCCATAGGGGATTTTCCAAGGCTGGGTGCTGAAATTCGCCAGCACCCCATAACGCCGACCATCCATCGCCGTCACGGTCACCCAGCGGGCATCCTCCATGCGTTGCACCGTTTCAGCCGGGTTGTCACGCGCCAGTTGAGCCGTGGCCGGTCCATCCACGGAGCTTGCCGCCAGCCAGCCGACATCCAGCACCATCGCTCCCGGATCCACCGAAACCTGTCGCTTTTGGTGATACCAGGCAAAGGTTTCCGCGTGGAGCGATTGATGGACTCCGCCCCTTCGGGTGATCGATCGATCCAGCGTGAAGCTGTCCGCACCGTACAAGCCGACCGCCGCCAGGTGTCCTTCGACATTGAACCACCGGCTTTGCAGGGATCGGATTTCATCCTCTTTCAAATCCCGGCGCAAAATCATGGGGCCCTGCTCGGTGAGCAGATAGCGCTGGTCCTGATTAAACAGATCATTGGGCAATTGCAGGGTCATGCCCTGCACCAGACGCAGGTAACGCCGGTACGGACCCACGCGGCAGAACTGCAAACCCACCACCGTATGGTCATCGGGCAAGGCGGCAAACACCTGCTGATGCACCGCGGAATCACTGCCTGTCCAGCCTTCAGAAAGTACAAGATTGACCCCTTCCATCACCGCCCCGCTGGTGATAAAACCACCGGGAAACTCAGTCATGTGATGTTCGATCAACTTGCGACTCGCCCGCGCCCCCGGCCGCTCCGAATGCGGGTGATGCAAAAAATCAATTCGACCGGTCAGGTTGTTTTCCCATTCTGCCAAATGCCCGTCCCACGGCGGCAAACACAGCCCCTGGGATACGCCATGCGCCCGCCAACTGAACGATGCCAGCCGGGTGCCACTGCGATGCAGCACCGCCCCATGTTCAGGTTCCGACCAGGCCACCGTCATTGGCTTTGGATTCGATTCAACAGGTTTGACCTGGGGGTCTTTGAGTAGATTGCCATACACAATCACCATGCCCAGCACACAGGCCCGGTCACTTTCCAGCCGGGTGTGATAGTAAGCACTTTGTTCCCGAAGCACCGCCAGGCGCTTGCCATAAAACGACCCATCGCCGTTGTGCTTGGCTTCAGTATCGATGGTTTTGAAGAACTTTTCCGCCAGCGGCAGGGCCTGCGGATCATGAAGGTAATCGTGGGCGTAGAACAGGGAGGGCAGCAGGTAATCCTGGCAGTAGGTGTAGCGCTGACGGGTGTCGCCACCGATACGCACCAGCCGGCCATCGTCGAAGATCAATGCCTGCAATACTTGCCAAAGCTCCGCCTGATGCAGATGCACACTTTCACATGCAGGCAGATTGCCCTGACGCAGATCAAAGTGCAGGATCGCAGCATGACTGATGCAGGTCGCCATGTATCCCACATTGAGATAGCCGTGGTGGTCCAAGGCGTAATGAGGGAAAAAATTGGCGCCTCGATGCCATTCTCGCAGCGGCTTGCCGGCAAAGATGCGCTCATCCTGAGCATCGGCAGGCACGCTGACACCATTGAGCAAAAATTCATGCCCACGCTCAGTCCAGGCTTGGGCGCGGGGATGATCCGGGTAAAGGTTGGCTGTGCGGTAAAGCAGCCCCCCGTTCCAAAGATTGGATTCAGGCGCATTTTTACGCGAAGTGTGCCACTGGCCAGCCACGACCCCCTCATGTCCATTTCGGCTGTAGTGATCGGTGAGCCAGTCAGCCTCGCTGGTGAGCATGGCCCGAACACCCTGGCTGTCCTCAGAAGTAAACCAGGGTTTTAGCAGGTGAATCCCATGCAGCATCCGCTCAATGCCAATGGCACTGATCCAGGTGTGTCCCCAGCGGGTGCCATCGGTGCAGTAGCCGCTGCCTGATTGATGGGATTGCAGCGCAAACCGCAAGGCTGCCAGCGCCTGCTGACGCACCTGGTCCAGATCGATCCCCGGGTCAGATAATTCCTTGCCATAAGCTGCCAGCACCGCCATGGCTGCAATAAATTTCTGGTTCGTCTGAACTCCCCAGGAGTTGTAGCCTGTGCCGTAGCACCCCAGCCCCGGCTTGCCCGGAATGTCATACCAATCCATCTGGGCATACCGCGCCCAGCGCGCCAGATATTGCAAACTCTCCAAACGCATGGCCTGCAGGGTGGTGTTCATGGATTGCATTTTAGTGTAGTTCCTAATTCTCTGTGTCGGGTCTAGCGCTTTCCCTTACAATGCTGTTCTTTGATTTGCCATCATCCCAAACACAAGCCGGAGTAAGCCATGAACCGACCCAAACCTGCGGTGCTGATCGTGCGTGACGGCTGGGGACGAAATCCCAACGCCAGTCACGATTCCTTCAACGCTGTGAAACTCGCCCAAACCCCACGCTGCGATGCCCTGCTCAAGCAGTATCCCTGGACACTCATCGCCACCAGCGGTGAGGACGTCGGCCTGCCCGATGACACCATGGGTAACAGCGAAGTGGGTCATCAGAACCTCGGCGCTGGCCGTATTGTGTATCAGGATTCGGTGGCCATCAGCGTTGCCATTCGCAAAGGTTCCTTTTTTGAAAATCATGTGCTCTGCGACAGCATTGAAAACGCCAAGCGCCACGGCCACGCGGTACACCTGCTGGGCATCGGCTCGGCGGTGGGTGTGCATGGGTTGCTCGATCATCTCTATGGCTGCCTGGAACTGTGCAAGCGTCGGGGCATGTCCAAAGACAAGGTGCTGATTCACTGTTTCACCGATGGTCGCGACTCCGGCCCGTTCACCGGCAAGGGCTTTCTGGCTGACATACAGAGTAAGTGTGCGGAAATCGGCATGGGTCGCATTGTGTCCATCGTCGGGCGCTACTACGCCATGGACCGCGACAACCGCTGGGAACGTGTGCAAAGGGCCTATGACCTGCTCACCGGTCGCAACCCTGCTGTGAAGGTGTTTACCGATGTGCCCACAGCGATGCAGACTTATTACGATTCCCCCGACAACCCCAGCCAGCAGGGCGATGAGTTCATCACCCCGCGCGTCGTCGGCAGCGACTGGCAAAGCACCCGCATTCAGGATGGCGACACGATTATTTTTTACAACTACCGAGGCGATCGGCCCCCGTGAAATCACCCGTGCATTTGTGTTCCCCGATGATCAGTGGGCCAAGGTCAAACCCTCGCCGGATTCAGGGAAAAACGGTTTTGAACGCGGGAAGAAATTGAATGTGCGTTATGTCACCATGACGGCGTACGAGGAAGAGCTTGGGCAGTATGTGCAGGTGGCATACCCCAAGCCGCCGAAGATGAACGACATCGCCGGGGAATTTTTATCCAAAAACGGCCTGACCCAATTCCGTTGCGCGGAGACGGAAAAGTTCCCGCATGTGACGTTCTTTTTCAACGATTACCGTGAAGAGCCGTTTGAAGGTGAACATCGGCAAATGGCGCAGTCACCCAAGGTGGCGACCTATGACCTCAAGCCGGAGATGAGCGCCCCGGAAATCTGCCAATTGGTGTTGGATCGCATCAACGCCAACGATGGTGAGGATTTCATTCTGGTGAACTTCGCCAACGGCGACATGGTGGGTCACACCGGCAAGCTTGATGCGGCCATCAAAGCGGTGGAAACCGTCGATGCCTGCGTGGGCAAAATTGTGGATGCAACCTTGGCCAAAGGCGGGGTGCTGATCGTCACAGCCGACCATGGCAACGCTGAGCAGATGTACGACCCAACCACCAAAGCCCCCCACACCGCTCACACGACCTACCCGGTGGAGTGCATTGTCGTGGACCCTGCCAAGGTTTCGATGGCCACGGGTGACCCGCTCA
>JAAUTM010000270.1 GCA_012031455.1 Phycisphaerales bacterium | reverse complement strand
CCACGAGCGGGAGCGAGTGGTTTTCTGAACTGAACCTTGCAACCGCTCACTTCAGTTCGCGGCTCTGATAACACTGTATCGCCAGTCCGTCAGAGCCACGAGCGGGAGCGAGTGGTGTCCGGTTTTTTGAATAAACTTTCTTGTGTAATATTGTGGAAATGTTGTCCTCTCAACCCTTAGCCTACCTCATCACCATCCACACTTACGGTTCGTGGTTGCCGGGACGGGCACCGGGCTATGTGGATCGTCGCCACAATCAATTCGGTGAATCTATCCTGTCACCCGATCGGCAACTACACGAATTAAAGCAGAAACAAATTGATCAGAAAGTAATTCTTCTGAATAAGCAGATGCGTCATGTAGTGGACCAAGCCATTCGCGAACATTTATCTGTAGCCAATTTGGCGCTTGAAGCCATGCATGTACGCACAAATCATGTTCACATGGTGGTTCAAGTGGGAGACATCTCTGTCGAAAAAATCATGTTGCAGTGCAAAGCTTGGGCGACTAGAAGATTACGCGAAAATCACTGCCTACCCCATCAACAATGCGTATGGTCAAGGCATGGCAGTACACGATATTTGTGGAATGAATCACAGGTTCAGGCAGCGGTTCATTATGTTTTGCATGAACAGGGAGCACCACTAGATTGATCGTCAGCAATACCACCGCTCACTTCCGTTCGCGGCTCTGATTAGATGGTTTCCGTTCGCGGCTCTGATAGACGCATTCTGTTCGTCAGAGCCACGAGCGGCAGCGAGTGGTTGGTTGTTGGCTGCTGGCTGCTTTGATATACCCCAGACGCGACAAGTCGCGGCGCTAACCGATACGAGTGACTCGACCACTTGACCACTTGGCCACTCGACCACTTCTTTAGCAACCGCTCACTGCCGTTCGCGGCTCTGATAATCCTTTAGCGGCACTGATATTCCCCTCGGCGGCAAGTCCGCAGGTTGCTACCATAGTGGGCTGGCGGACATCAAACTGACATGAGGAGCTAGACATGCATCTTGGCAATGGGGCGGTGACACCGGGTTGTGCATTGATGGGTTTATCGGCTGCGGGTATCGGGGTGGGGGCTGCGGGGCTGATGCTTGGGCGTAGCGGGCTGGATCGCCAGCGTCTGCTCACAGCCGGGGTATTGGGCGCGGTGGTGTTTGCGGTGCAGGCGATCAATGTGCCGGTGCTGCCGTTTGCCAGTGCGCATCTGGTGGGCGGGGTGGTGCTGGCCTGGGTGGCAGGGGTGCCGCTGGGCTTGCTTACCATGGCCATGGTGCTGCTCATGCAGGCCCTTTTGCTGGGCGATGGGGGCTTGATGGCGCTGGGGGTGAACATTGTGAATATGGCTATCGTGCCTGCATTGCTGGTGGCTTTGGCAAAGCGAATGCAAAAGCAACAAGGCAGCGTCACCCGTCAGGCGGTTCTGGCCGGGGTATGCGGAGGCCTGGCGGTGCTGGGGGCGGCAATACTGATTCCATTGCAGGTGAGCTTGTTCCGCACCAGCGAGCAACTGGCAGGTTGGAATGCGTTTGCCCTTGAAATGGTGACCACTCATGCGTTGGTCGGTTTGGCGGAAGGGATGCTGACGGTGGCGATTCTGGCTTTGCTGGATCGTCTGGCAATTTCTGGAGCGCTGGACCGTGGTCGCTTGATTCTCACCGGGGTAACGGGGTTGGCCGGGGCCTTGCTGGTATTGCCTTTTGCCAGCTCGATGCCTGATGGTTACGAGGCCGCCGTCGAGCGTTCCGGGCTGACCCCCACGATCCAGTCCCTGGCAGGGTTCAATCACAAGGTCGCAGAAATTCAGGATGGCTTGGTCGGTGCCTTGCCCGCAGTGGAACGGTTGATGCTGCTGGCTGGTGCGCTGCTCACCGGTTTGTGCCTGATCGGTCTGGGTCGGTTGCTCCAGCGTGATTCCCACATGGTTCAAGGATGAGGGATGGCATTGCAGACAAGGGTTGGCCGTGCCATCGCCGGTGCCCCGGTGGTGATAGCAACGATGTCCGTTGATCCTTGCCCCATCATCCCTGGCTGGTGATATCCACGCCGAGTCGTGCTATGATGGGTCCAACATTTTGGCAGCTTAATCAATTCAATGTTGAGAGGCGGGCATTTGAGCAGTGTGCTTGTCATAGGGATCGGCAACCGGGTAGCGTGGCGATGATGGACTGGGTCCCACTGCCATCGATCTTTTGCAATCCCGGATCAAGGACAAGCGGGTCGAGTTCAGACAGGTAGCCCAGCTCACCCCTGATCTGGCGGAAAAAGTGAGCAAGGTGGACCTGGTGATTTTTATTGAAACAGCGGTGGACTCTCCGCCGGGTTCCATTGGTGAACGGCCGATTGAAGCGGGGGAATCCCCGGATGTGATGATGCATCAGGTGGGGGTGCCTCAACTGCTGGCACTGGCTAAAGCAACTTATAATCAATGTCCGGAAGCCCGGTATCGTTTTCCATCGGGGCGGCTTGGATGGGCTTTGGTCATAAATTATCGCGGGATGTGCTGCTTTCCTTGCCCGAACTGCTCAAAAGGGTGCAGAACTGCATCGAAGGTTACCTGGGGGTGGGGCAGACCTTTTTCAAACGGGGATTCAATTTCCGCTGGGGAAGGAACCCTGACTAGCAGCGTTACGATGGGCAGGGTGTTAGGGCGGGGGAATGGATGGGACAAGTGTTGGGGAATGCCACTTTGCTCTTATCAGGTAGCCTTGATACACTGTGTGGCTAAATCGATGGCGCCGGTTGCCAGCGATGGTTCCTGCAAGCCGATTTGTCACGAGTCGAGAAATTATGACCCTGACTGCAGAAAAGACCAAAACTCTGATTACGACGCACCGCCTGCATGAAACAGATTCGGGGTCGCCCGAAGTTCAGGTGGCGCTTCTCACCGAAAAAATCAACAGCCTGACCGAGCATTTGCGCGGCCACCGCAAGGACCATCACTCGCGCCGTGGTTTGCTGATCATGGTCAGCAAGCGCAACCGCCTGCTGGGCTACCTGGCACGCATCGACCGCAATCGGTATATGGAACTGATCGGCAAGCTTGGCTTGCGTAAATAATCCAGAATCTCGCGGCCTCCGACCCTCCCGCCATGGGCGCGGGACGGTTGCAGATGGCAGTGGACCCCACGCACAGTTTTTTCGCTCCCTGAAATCGGGCCTTACATCTTTCAGCGAAATTCCGCTCTGCTTCGGGTCATCTGTCTTCTGCCATCGGATTGGGCGGGCGCCGGCTGTCATACCAGGGTAACCTCATCACGCCACGACATCGGCACCCTGTTCATGATGGTTTCTTTAACCCGATGGTTGATCCGATGTCGCCAAGGAACAATTTATGCCCGTGACCCGTGTCGAACTCGCTCTGGGTGGTCGAACTTTATCCATTGAAACCGGTCGCATGGCCCGTCAGGCTGACGGAGCCGTGGTCGTGCAATATGGCGAAACCGTCGTGCTGGGCACAGCCGTCTCGTCAGCACCGCGTGAAGGCATCGACTTTTTTCCCCTTACTGTGGATTACCGTGAAAAGCTCAATGCTGCGGGTAAATTCCCCGGCGGTTTCCGTAAACGCGAAGGTGCTCCCAATCAAAAAGAAACCCTGACCATGCGGAACATTGATCGTCCGCTGCGTCCACTGTTTCCCAAGGGTTTTTACGATGAGGTACAGGTGCAATGCTGGGTGCTTTCCGTGGATGGCGCCAATGACCCGGACGTGATCGCCGGCATCGCTGCCTCGGCAGCCCTGGCCATCAGCAGCATTCCCTTTGAAGGCCCCATCGCCACCGTGCGCATTGGTCGCATCGAAGGCAATTTCGTGCTCATGCCCACCGTGGCGGAGATGGAATATTCCGAACTGGACCTGGTGCTATCAGTCATAAAGACGGCCTGAACATGATCGAAGTCGGCGCC
>JAAUTM010000269.1 GCA_012031455.1 Phycisphaerales bacterium | reverse complement strand
CTGGATCAACCTTTGGATCCCAACCCGACCCCCGATTGCCAAACCCATTGGTTAAATTCGTGGCAAACCTCACGGAAGCTGGTCATGTTCGCCAAACTGGCGGTGCTGATTGTCGGACTGACCTGCGTTGCTGCGGGCTTGATGTTTCTACGTCAACATAAGATGGAAGTTTCCCATGACATCGCCCAGGCACATCGGCATATCAACGACCATCGTCAGATGCTTTGGCGCTTGCAGGGACAGGTGGCCCGGAAAGTTCAGCCGCCTGCGTTGATCGATGCGGTGGCACAAGCCCAACTCGAACTTGAACCCATCACAACCGTAGGTCCGCCTGAATTGCCGCAGAACAATCGTCATCAGCCCCGGGTGGTGCAAGGCTCCTCCACTTTCAGCCCTGGGGGGCGATGACCAGTGAAACTCTCCCTGCCTCCCATGTTTGCCCAAATCTTTAACTTCCGAGGAAATCGCCCCGGAGCTTCCCGCTGCTCCTTGCCGGATAATTCTCCGCACAAGCGGGTGCAATGGATCGGCCGGATTTGTCTGTCTCTGATCACGCTCGGATTTCTCGCTCTGGTGGGTCGTGTGGTGAGTCTGCAAATGACCACCCCCGAGCCTGTGGCACAACTGATCGATACCCAGCACAGTTCACAAACTCTTTATGCTCGACGCGGCGCGATTCTGGATCGGCGTGGACGGTTGATGTCCAGCTCCGACACCATTCGCCGACTTTTTGCCGACCCGCTGGCAGTACGCGATACCGGTTCCTTTGCCGAGCGCGTCCATGACAAACTCGGTTACGATCCGGCCTGGCTGGAAAAGACCATCAACAGCCGGCCCGGCAGCCGTTTTATTGTTTTGGATCAAACCCTCAGCGATGATCGCTTTTCCCAGCTTGCTCGCCATCCAATTCATGGTCTGGGCATCGAGACCCGCCAGGTGCGTCGCTACCCCATGGGCACGCTCGCAGGTCAGGTCATCGGCTTCGTCGGTTACGACGGCAAAGGGATGGAAGGTCTGGAAAAACTTTTCCAACATCACCTTGCAGGCACCTCCGGCAAGCTGGTGTATCTTCGTGACTCGGCCCGCAAGCCCATCTGGGTACAAGGCCCTGAATATGTCCCCCCGCAGGATGGCTTGTCAGTTCGTATCAGCTCGATGCCAACATCCAGCACATTGCCGAGACTCACCTGCAGGCCGCCTGCGAGCAATTCGCCGCACAGGCTGGGCAGTTGGTGGTGATGGACCCCTTTACCGGTGAAATCCTGGCCATGGCTAATTTCCCGGTTTTCGATCCTCAGCAGGTCGGAAGCTCTACTCCCGAACAACGCCGCAACCGCGTTATCACGGATTTCTATGAACCAGGATCGATCTACAAGCCCATCATCTGGTCCGCTGCCACGCAAATGGGGTTGGCTCGTCCCAACGAGATGATCGACTGCACCTCGGGAATGTGGGTCACCTCCGCCGGTCGAAGGCTTCACGATGCCCATGGCAACGGTATGCAAACCTGGGCTGGGGTGCTCCTCAAATCCAGCAACATCGGCATGGCTAAGATTGGCGAACGCATGGGCGCCACCCGCATGTACCGTGCGGTCACCGCCTTTGGCTTTGGCAGCCCCACCGGCATCGGACTGGAAGGCGAATCCGCAGGCATGGTCAATCAGCTTCGCCGCTGGAATACATACTCCATCAGCAGCGTACCCATGGGACAGGAAGTCGGTGTCACCCTGCTTCAGATGGCCCGTGCGTTCTGTGCATTTGCCAACGATGGCTGGCTGGTCAGGCCGACCATTCGCGCCATTGAAGACCGCTCGCAACTCGGCCCGCTCACGTCGCCGGTCGCGTCATCAGCCCCGAAATATCCCGTTTAACTCGCCAGGTGCTCCGCAATGCCGTGACCGAAGGCACCGGTAAAAAAGCCGACAGCGACAAGTATCAGATATTCGGGAAAACCGGCACCGCCCAGATCGCACAACCCAACCGTGGCGGATACCTGCCCGGTGCTTATATTGGGTCCTTCGTCGGTGGTGCCCCTTACGACAATCCCCGCCTGATCGTGGCCGTGAGCCTGCATCGCCCGGACCCCCGCAAGGGCTATTATGGCGGTATCGTAGCCGCCCCCGTGGCAAAGAAAGTACTCGAAGACTCACTCCTTTATCTGGGCGTTCCCCCCCTGCCTGTGCCTGAAGACAAATCGGATCGCACCTCACGCATGCTTGCCCAAGCCGAAGTGGATTTTCGTGAATAATGCTATCGCTGGCACCCGGCTGGGTATGTCGATGGCAACCCGTTGATCTCCCCTCAAGACAGCTTGGTTACGGGGTCATTGAACAACAGATCACGAATACCTAACTGCATCGCCGTCTGCTGCACCGGGTGATTCTGCGGTATACCTCACTCTCGCGGGGGTGACCAGCGGAACATCATCACGTGATTCCGCCCGGCATTCTCAAGGAACAGAACGTATTCCCCGTTCTGTCGAAGGGCCACATTCATCGCATTGTCCGAATCGACACACCCGCCGCCGCCTTTAAAACCGTTGATATCAGGTCGGAGGGTGCCTATGTACCCGCCGTCCTTGAGAGAGTGAACACGGATATAGCCGAACCCGTAAGCGGCGAAAAAGATAATTGCCGCAGGCATATATCGCCTGTACGCCACCGCCGCCTAACTGGTCTCATACGTGTACTTTTTTGTCGTCCAAGGGCACATTGACCGACCACCGCACCTTTCGCCTCACTGCATCGGACCAGTTGTCGTAGCACACCAACAAGCTGCACACATTCTCGGTGGACTCAGGTGCGCCACCTGCGATGAGGATGTCCTCAGCGGGTATGTAGAACAACCTTCGAAGTCGCGAGTGTGGAAACTCTTTGGGGTTCTTGTAGATCACCTCCGACGCCCGCCGATAGATAGGGTTCCCGACTTTGTCGAGACCTTCGCACGGGGTGTGCCAGATGGTCCCCTCCGCGCATTGCCAGATACCAGCCCCGGCGTCGAGATGCATCGCCCCCCACCGTGGTTCCTTCCTGAACGTCGGCAAACTCAGAGGGGTCGGCCATACCGTCGTCGTTGTTGTCCGTCCAGATGAAACATTCGGCGTCCTCGGGCCACCGCTTCCCACCTGTAGGCCGCCATGTTGTATGGCCAGCAACGTAACTGCAAGGCGAGGCAACCAAGCCGTTTACCAAACTTGTAAATCTCAAAGTTGCCCGTGCCCTGCGCTCCGCAAAACAGGAACCGCTTGCCGCCGATCCGCCGGACGCCGTTTACGAGCCGATGGCTCGGACCATGGAGGTCGGTGACGCGGGGTCGGTCGGGGTACTTAAACCGGTCCACCGTGAACCCAGCCAGCGTATGCTCCTCCCCTGCGGGCTTGGTCCAGTCCATCTTGAAGACGTTTTCTTTCGTGTAGACGGTGTTTTCGTCGTCCGGGTCGGTGCAAGCGGTATCGAGCCAGTTGCCCAGGCCGTGGACATCCCAAAGCCTCTTGCCCGCCGGGTCGTAGGCCTCGATCGTGACGTTGTACCAAGTCCCGAACACGGAGGCGATGTATACATTCCCCGTTTGATCCATACCCAACCCGCGGACCCAGTGGAACTTCTTCGGCCCGTATTCCCCCGGTGTACCGGAGAAAATACCCCCCTCGATCCCGATTGTGTCCACCTTCATCGGCTTCCCGGACACGTCGTATATCCACACCTGGCAGTGCTTGTTCAGCCCACCGATGAGCAACCTGCCTTTCAGGTCCACAGCCACCGCACAGGGATTCTCAAAGTCCGTGATCTCCGGCCCGGGTTCGCCTTTGGAAGTTCGGGATATGATTTTCGTGCCGCCGGTATAGAACGACAGATACGGCTCTTTGGCAGGTTTGCCTTCGATAACCCAGACCTGCCCGTCACCGCCAACGGCCAGTGG
>JAAUTM010000268.1 GCA_012031455.1 Phycisphaerales bacterium | reverse complement strand
ATAAGGTAACGGAATGATCAAAAGGCGTTGAAGTGACGCTGATGCCATGCTGATGGCAGGCGATCACATCGGTGTAGCCTTCGACGACCACCGCTGTGCGTTGCTGAATGATGGTTTTCTTGGCCAAATGCAGCCCGTAGAGCGTGGCCGACTTGTTGAACAGGGTGGATTCCGGGCTGTTGAGGTATTTGGGTTCATCCTCCTCACGCAGCTTGCGTCCGCCAAACGCAATCACCCGGCCCAGCGAATCGCAGATCGGGAACATCAACCGATTGCGGAAGCGGTCGTAATAGCCATCCCCTGTGGTGCGCCTGCTGACCAGCCCCAGTTTTTCAAAAGCTGGTAACCGCCAATTTTTATCGGTGATCGTCAGCATCAGCCCATCCCAGCGGTCCGGGGCGTACCCCAGTTGAAACGCATCCACCATGGCCGAATTGATGTGGCGGTGGGTGATGTAATCACGGGTCGATTGCCCATGTTCACGATGACGCAACACCGTTTGGTAAAACGAGCATGCGTGGTTGCTGGCCTGTAACAAAGCCGTCCGATCCAGCGTCGAATCACCATGGTCAGAGTCGTTATGTGCCGGTTGAAATTCAGGGATGACAATGCCCGCCCGCTCAGCCAGGTGTTTGAGAGCCTCCGGGAAGGTCATTTTGTGGTAGCCCATCATGAACGAAAAGGCATCGCCTCCCGCGCCGCAGGAAAAGCATTTGTAAATCTGCTTGGCAGGGGAGACGTACATGGATGGATTTTATCATCATGGAACGGACACAGTCCGATGAACTCACGTCCCGCGGGCGCAGGGCTACATGCTCCCCGATCAAGCGGACCAGATCGGTGGCTTGTTGGACACGAACTTTGATGTCATCAGAGACGATGGCCAACCCCTGGTGTTCACCTGTTGGAGCGTTTAGTCGGACACTGCGTGAACACGAACCCCATGGTTGCCAAATCACAGACCAAGGGTTGTGATCCAGCAACAGCTCCGGGATCGAGTGGTCGATTATGCTACGGGGCCGGTAGTGGTAGGGGGGGTTGGCCGCCGTGAGTAGACCCTCGCTGTACGAAGCTCTTTCTTCCCGTCCTCTTTGAAAATTAGCACAAACCAAACCACAGTCAAACATTGTGGGCCATTACAGCGCAAAAAACCTGTAAAAGTGGCCATCTTCCGTTACGGGAAGCCACTGATAGAGGTCTGCTGATGCTTATTGACCGGTGGACGGTTCGGAAGCGGGGGCTTCGACGGCGACCTGAGGCTTGTAAATGTATTTACGCTTCAGGGGTTTGATCACCAGGCCGTTTTTAATGGCTCGGGTGGAAACCTTGATGCGCTTGACCGAACCATCCACCAATGCGGTGACATTGTGGAGGTTGGGCTTGAATTTACGCTTGGTGCGCCCAGTGACCTTGATACCCACACCGCCGAGGTACTTGGCTTTGCCTCGATGAGTGTATTGAAAGCCGCTGGAGGTTTCTTTGCCGGTGAAAAAGCATTTGCGTGGCATGTTCGTGCACCCTTGCTCCAAGGGGAGCGATTGTTGGAAAGATCGAAGATTGTACCAATCTTCGGCCCGTAAGCAACCGGCCTTCAAGTTCACAACCGATCCACCACCCAAATGCGACAAGTCACAGCCCTAACCAATACACTCGGCCACTCGGCCACTCGGCCACTCGGCCACTCGGCCACTCGGCCACTTGCCCACTCGACCACTTGCCCACTTCCCTGCAACTACTTCGGCTGTGCCCAGGGGGCGTAGCTGTCACCGATGCCGCTGGCGAGGTAGCCGCCATCGACGACAATGGTATGACCGTTGACAAAATTTCCAGCCGGGGCCGCCAGATACACCGCAGCGCCCGCGATCTCCGCCCCTGTTCCAAAACGTGCCATGGGGGTGTGTTCGAGAATTCGCCGTCCACGATCGGTGCCCTCGATCATTTTGCGGTTGATGTCGGTGGGTACAAAACCCGGGGCGATGGCGTTGGTTCGAATCCCGTATTTGGCCCACTCATTGGCCAGGCTGCGCGTAAGCCCCAGCACCGCATTCTTGGCACAGGCGTAACTCGTGACTTCCACCAAATCCACGAAGCTGGAAATCGAAGCCAGATTGATGATGCAACCCTTGTGCTGTTCGCGGAACAACCGGCCAGCGGACTGGCAGCACCGCAGGCTCCCGGCCACGTGGGTGTCATAAATTCCCTTGAAATCCTCGACATTCAGTTCAAACGTCGGCTTGCGCAGCATGATCCCTGCCGAGTTCACCAGAATGTGCAGCCCACCGAGCATGTCCACGCATTTTTTCATGGCTCGGTCCACGCTTCCTGACTCGTCACATCCAAGGCCACCCCTGCCACCTTGACCTCATTGGCATCACCCCCCACCGCCTGATTCAGCTCCGCTGCGGTCGCCTTCCACCTTGTCCAGGGTGCGAGAACCCACCGCCACGATGGCCCCATGTTGCGCCAGTGCCAGGGCGATGGCTTTGCCGATGCCCGAAGCTCCGCCGGTGACCAAAGCCACCTGACCGGTGAGATCAAAAAGGGAAGTTGTGATAGGCATGATGAATCACTCCAAAAATAGTGTTTATGTTGATGATGACCGGGCAGAATAACAGATTTATCAGCACCCCACACCAGCGTGCGATGCCTTCACCACGCTCACACCCTGATTTTCACCACCACCTTGAGCACCGTGGAAGGCGTGCCTGCGCAGGCCATGGGCATGTGCGCATCGTGGGGGAATAAAAGCGTCCACGTGCCCGCACTGAGCATGATGGGTTGTGCCAATTGCTGTTTGTTTTGCAGGTGCGAAGGCGTGTAAAACTGCAAGTCCCGGTCGGGGTTGTAAGGCTCACCCGCAGCCAGCGTCGCAGCCTGGGCGTGATAAATAATTTCATTCCCCGCTGCGATGTACTGCAGGTCGATATAGCGATGATGTGATTCAAAACGCAGCTTGTCGGAGGTCTGGGTTTCGTAGGTTTGCACCAAGGCGTAAAGGTCGGAGCCTTGCAGTTCATATCGACCGGGTGCGACATTGCCGGGCGTCGGGTCGAATTGCCGAAGGTAATTAAATGCAGCTGGAAACAACGGGTGCAACTTTTCGTACCCATGGGCGTGGGGAAGAATGTCGTAAATCATGAGGGTCTCGCAGTAAGAGGGTTGCTGGTAAGAAATATAGATTATCACATTACCGAGGCGACAAGTCGCATCGCTAACCGATACTTGTGACTCACCCAATCACCCAATCACCCAATCACTCAATCACCCAATAGATATGAAATCCTACTATCTCTTCAATGCTGGCAAGTTGAGCCGAAAAGACAATACTCTCAAGTTTGTGCCTACCGACGAGGAAGGCGCGAAGGGTTGCCCAAGTACTTGCCCGTAGAAGATGTAGAAAATCTCTACGTGTTTGGCAGCTTGGAGGCCAATAGCGCTCTTTTCAATTTCTTGGGCAAAAACAATATCAGCCTGCATTTCTTCGACTACCACGAACACTACACCGGCTCTTTTATGCCCAAAGAGTACCTGCTGGCGGGCAAAATGCACATTGCACAAAGCCAACATTACCTCTCGGCCAAGAAAAGACTGTCCATCGCCCAAAAGCTGATTGAAGGAGCGGGGCCATAAATATGCTCAAAAACCTGACGCTACTACGACAATCGCCACAAAAGATACCACTGCACAAATCGCACAAATAGAAGGCTACCTACAAACGCTCGCACAAATGCAATTTGAAAGTACTGCCGAACTGATGGGCTTGGAAGGCAATATCCGACAAACTTACTACCAAGCCTTTGACAACATCATAAACGACTTCGAGATGGGATAATCGCAGCAAGCAACCCCCTTCTAATGAGGTAAATGCCCTCCATCTCTTTTGGCAATATGATTTGCTATACACTCTGTTTAGACCAGATTTACCAT
>JAAUTM010000267.1 GCA_012031455.1 Phycisphaerales bacterium | reverse complement strand
TGAGAGTCCCCGCCACGACTCGTTTTCAAAAGCGTTGGGTTGGGATGCCAAGGAGGTGCTATTCATGGTTGCTCCAGATTTACAGATTGAGAGGGCTTCGCTCTGACCGGAGGGTATAAACAATCAGCCTTCCCCGCAAGATTATTCGTTGAGGCTTTACATACATCATGACGTGGAGGCGGTCATGTACAAGAGTCTTAGTTGATAGCACCGGGTAAATGCCGCTCAACTGAACATCATATAGACCAGTGAAGATGATCAATACAAAGACACCGCTCACTGCCGTTCGCGGCTATGATAAGCGGCGCTGATGATCGATTTGCAGCGCGTTGATGCAAAAGTCACCGGTCACTACGGTGATCAGGCAATTTGGCCGACGGGGGTGGCTTTGGGTGCATGGCCATTGTTGATCGGGCGCATGGCAAAGAAGGTTTGGAAAATCCCTTCGCCCACCAGATTCAGGCGTTGTTGCAGGTCATCGATGAATTCGTGCAGGCCGCCTTTGATGATCTCATCGGGGTGGGCGTAAGCCAGTTCGCTGTAGAGCTGACCCATCCGCTGTTCAGCGGTGTTGCTGAAAGTGCCCAGCGGTACGCCGGAGATGGCGTGGAGGGATTCGTGGGCACGGGTCAGGCAATAAAGCACTGCACGGGGGAAGTTTTTATCCAGCACCAGAAACTCGACCACCTGTTGCGGGGTGATGCGTCCAAAACGCTGACGGTACATCTCCAGGCCACTGGCGGAGCGAAGCAGCGAGGACCACTGAATTTCATCGAGCGTGGTACCCACATCCGCCAGGTTCGGCAGCAGGATGAAGTACTTGACATCCAGAATTCGGCTGGTTTTGTCACCGCGTTCCAATAAACGCCCCACCCGGGAAAAATGCCAACCTTCACCATGCGACATGGTGCTGTCGGTCAGCCCGGCAAAAAGATGGCTCTGCAACCGGACGTTGCGGAAGAACTCCTGAGGCGAATCGATCCCATGGGCGGAGTCGTTGGCAGCAGCGCGGACCATGAGGTAAAACTGGTTGACCTGCTCCCACATGTCCGAGGAAATCACATCGCGCACGGTACGGGCATTTTCCCGCGCACTGCGTACACATGAATAAATCGAATTGGGGTTGTCCGTGTCGAAGGTGAGGAATCGCACCACGGCTGACTCGTCCGCCAGGGCGTAACGCTTTTTGAAATCGTCATGGTCGCCGGAGGTGGTGACCAGCGGCCACCATTGCTGCTCGCTGCCGGTGGGCATGTCCAGGCTGAGGTTGAGGTTCACCTCAATGAAGCGTGCCACGTTCTCGGCGCGTTCAATGTAGCGGCTGAGCCAGTAGATGGATTCGGCAACGCGACTGAGCATAATTATCTCCCTAAACCCTCAGCGCGGTGAATACCAAAGAGTTCATTACGGTTGATTCGAGTGACCATGGTATTACGGCCCTGAGCCAAACCTCTCCCGGAGGGAGACGAAATTACGACAATACCCAGGTATCCTTGGATCCGCCACCCTGGGAGGAGTTGACCACGAGCGAGCCTTTTTTGAGGGCCACCCGGGTGAGACCGCCGGGCAGCACATAAATATCCTTGCCATAGACGATATACGGCCGAAGGTCCACATGCCGACCTTCGAGGTGGTCATCCACAAGGCAGGGGACACGCGAAAGCGAGAGTGTTGGCTGGGCGATGTAGTTGCGTGGATGCGCCCGGACCTTGTCGGCAAAGGCGGTGCGTTCTTCGGGGGTGGCGTGGGGGCCTATGATCATCCCGTAACCACCGGATTCATTGGCAGCCTTGACCACGAGTTTGTCCATGTTTTCCAACACGTAAGCCCGGTCTTTTTCCTCGGAACATACAAAGGTCGGGACATTGGGGATGATGGCATCCTGACCCAGATAGTATTTGATCATTTTGGGGACGTAGGCATAAACCACCTTGTCATCGGCAATGCCTGTGCCGGGGGCGTTGGCCAAGGCTACACGACCGGCCTGGTAAACCTCCATGATGCCGGGGACACCCAACATCGAATCAGCGCGGAAAGCTTTGGGGTCCAGGAAATCATCATCGAGTCGGCGGTAGATGACATCGACGCGCTCAAAGCCCTTGGTGGTACGCATGTGGACCCAGCCATCGTGGACGATCAGGTCTCGACCTTCGACCAATTCGATCCCCATCTGCTGAGCAAGGAAGGAGTGTTCGAAGTAAGCAGAGTTGAACATGCCCGGGGTCAGGAGCACGACCTTGGGGTGGGCCACTTCGTTGGCGCGCAGGGATTGGAGGGGCGTGAAGCAGGTGCGAACAGTAATCGTCCACCGGTCGGATGCGGATGGTCTGGAAAAGCTGCGGGAACGTCCGCTTCATGATCTGGCGGTCCTGCAAAACATAGGACACCCCCGATGGACAGCGAAGGTTGTCTTCAAGGACGTAAATCTGGCCATTGTTATCACGCACCAGATCGGTGCCGGTGATGTGACACCATCGGCCAAGGGGGGGCGTGAAACCCACCATCTGCTTGCGGAAGCTGGCGGCTGAGTGAATGATGTGGGCGGGAATGATGCCATCTTTGAGGATCTTCTGGTCGTGATAGATGTCCTGAATGAACAGATTCAGGGCAATAATGCGCTGTTTTAACCCCTTATCGATCCATTCCCATTCTTTGGCACCCACAATGCGGGGAATGATGTCAAAAGGCCAGATTTTTTCGGTGCCATCCTTGTTCCCATACACGGCGAAGGTGATACCCATCTGCAACAGGGAACGCTCGGCTGCTTTCTGACGACGGATCACATCCTCAGTGGATAGCTCTTTGAGCCGATCTCCCAAGGGTCGATAAGGCTCCCGCAGTTCCTGGGCATCTGCAAACATCTCATCAAAAAAACCGTTCTCCCCATAAGGCTGATTGAAGAGCGAGGCTCTGGACAGGTTATCGCTGATCATCCTGTCGCTGAGATGGGAATTTATGGTTTGACTGGCGGATTGCATTGCAAGCCTCCTTCTTCACCACGCAACAAGGACCTGCTGATTTTATCGTCAGCAGATGACGCATTCAGGGGTGATATACCAAACTCATGCAAACTTAGTGCCATTATCAAGAAAACCGGGTGGAACCTGCCTTGGGCACGCTGGCTACGCATACAATCGAGGCACAATGCCTGACAAATGATCAACTGCCTCGGAAATGAGCAATACGTGGGCAATGAAAGCCGGTTTTCTGAGGATGGGCAGGGGTCTTTTGTGGCATCAGGCTTGCATCTACTAATATGACGGAAATACCGGTACTACCTCCAATCCCGCCACGGCTGGCTATACCAGCATGTGGGTGAGGCAGCATAAAGGTTCCCCATGGGTATCCGTGTCGCACTACATCATCGGACGCAATACAGCTATGACCGTCTGGTCAGCCTGTCACCGCAGGTGGTACGTCTGAGGCCCGCCCCGCACAGTCGTACCCCGGTGACTGCTTACAGCCTGAAAATTTCCCCCGAAGATCACTTTATCAACTGGCAGCTTGACCCATACAGCAATTACTTGGCGCGTCTGGTGTTTCACAAGGCCACCGAACAATTCACTGTGGAAGTGGATCTTGTAGCTGACATGACGGTGATCAATCCGTTCGATTTCTTCATGGAGGAGTATGCGGAAAAGTATCCATTTGCTTATGAACCCACCCTGGCACGGGAACTGACACCCTATTTGGAAAAGCTACCCCGTGGTCCACGGATGAGCAGGCTGGTGGCGGAGCTGCGTGAGAATTGCATGCAGCCGGGGATGCGATCCATTGATTTTGTGGTCGGGGTCAACCAGCGGATCAACAATCTGCTGGCCTACATCATCCGCATGGAACCGGGGGTGCAGACGCCGGAGGAAACGCTGGAACTTGGCAAAGGTTCTTGTCGTGACTTTGCGTGGCTGATGGTGAATGTACTACGGCATTT